>JAEUTM010000345.1 GCA_016788025.1 Bacteroidia bacterium | reverse complement strand
ATTCCTGCGACTCTTTTCAAAAAAGGAGACAAACTGCTTCTGAAGGAAAAGAAAATGAAACTCTCCGAACTTGAAAATAGTATCTCTGAAATGGGTCTGTAACTCTATTGGTGAGCAACAGCGATCACCCCCTCAGCATTGCTTATGGCAATGGTTTTTGAGCCATCACCAACCAGACAATTAAATTTGATCTTAACGCTTCGTGTAGCCTGCCCTTTGTCGTTGACTTTGTAAGGTTCGCTGTTCTGTATTTGGAAATAACTTGTCTCGGGTTGCACTATTGAAGAAGTATATGTCTTTCCATCCTTATCAGTTAAAATAATTTTCACTGTCGGGAAAATACTGATGTTTTTCACCGGCTGGAAATTCGCCACGTAGTTTGCATGGCACAACTGACCTGTTGTCTTGTGCAATTGGTAATAAGTTACGCAGGTATCCCCAAAGGCATCAAATAACTCTAGTTTCACGGTTGTCCTCAAATTATCTGCTTGAAATGTCTTGACTGCAACTTTGGTAGTTTCTATCGAAGCATCTTCAAAAGTCCACTTACAAGTGTAAGGTCCAAGACCCACAGGAGGTAAATAGTCTAAAGTATATCTAACATCTGAACCTAAAACAAGCCTGCTTGCAGTAATATTTGTTTGAAGTTTATTACCAATACGAAATATATTATCATGATTGGTATCGCAGCTACCTTGTGAATTAGTGTAACTTAAAGTTGCAGAATACGTTTTCGCAACGTCAAAAGATCCGGTAACGGAATAAGCCTTAAAAGTCCTCGTATCAGATTTTCCATCCGTGATTTTCCAGAAAAATTCCGAACCATCATCTGGCTTTTCGGGCGTGAAAGTAACTAGCTGTGTTTTCTCTGGAATTAATTTAGTGTTGTACAAATGATCTCCTGTTAAAAGAACGTGATCCACGTCTACAGGGGTTGCTGCAGCAGAAGCCTTGTCATCACTAATGATCACACTTATAGCGTAATCTCTGCCATTTGAATAAGTCGTTTGCGTAAGGTCTCCCTGGAAATAATACACATCCGAATCCTTCCCACAACTGGTATTCATGTAATAATTATTATTCCCGGCTTCGAGCTTATTCGCCTGGCCATCAATATCGCAATTGATATAAAATACCCTCTCAGTGTATTCTTCATTCGGCAGTTCCTTCTTCTTGCAAGAGAATAAGACGCAGAGAGCAATACTATATAATAACAGTTTTTTCATCTGTTTTATTTGTCAAATAAAGTATACTGAATTCCAACCCTGATGCCAGAGGTTTTTTCTGAGCTCGTAATCGTTGCAGTATTCTTAAACATATCTGTTAAGCCGTATAAATACTCGCCTTTAACAGCTATTCTGTTCGTCAAATTCATGGTGTATCCTGCAGTTAAAATCAGGTTAAGCGATTTGGTCCCTTCATAAATCTCCTTTTTATTCACCGTAGTACCAGAGTACACTTTTTCGTTATCACGGATATAATATGTGTCAACATAACTGTTTGCTCCAGCCAGATAACCGGCATTTACACCAAAAGCAATTGTGTTGCGGTTGTTGAACGCGTAATTCAATTTAATCGGTACGCCAACAAATAACATGTTGTTTGTTGTAACAACGGTGTACATGCTTGTTGAACCGAAACCGTATTCTTTATTGCTTACCTCGTAAAAAGGTTTACTAATGTTGCTTACATTGTAGAGTTGCAGGCCAACAGAAACGCTCAATTTACGTGTAATGTAACGTCCGTAATTGAGCCCGCCAAAATAATCAAACCCTTTTCCGTCTTTACCTTTTTGCTGATCCCAACCGAATAAATAAACACCACCGGCTTCAACATTTAAATAATGTGTTTTTGCGAGTTTCCCCTGGTTGTAATAATCATCATCTTTAATCACCGGGTACTGATATGATTCTTTTAATTCATATTCAGACTGGTTCAACGGCATCAGAGCCGAGATTGGAAATAATTCGTCTGCAATTACTTTTTCATAAGATGCCACAGCTTGTAAAGCAGGAAGGTCATTGCTTTGAAGCTCGGAATTTTCTTGTTTAGTTTCAGGTTGCTCAACCGGAACAGAATTGTTTTCAACTACAGGTTCTTGTTTTATATCATTTAAAACAATCTCCTTTGTAGGTTGTTTTCCTTCTTCAGCAGGCTCCTGGTATTGCGTCTCTTCTTGTTTTGCAAACGTTTCATCAGTTTTTTGAGTCGGTTTATTTTGTTTAGCTACCGCAAAAAGAGTTTTCGTTTTGGTTTGTTCCTCTGCGGGTTTATCTATCGGACTAACAGAAAGTTCATTTACCGGCATTTCAGATGTAACCGTTGTGTTTTCAGAAACAGCTTCCGTTAATTCAGTAGATGAAGCTTGCCGTTCTGTTTTTGGAGCTTCAGATATTTCTTTTGCAGGCGTTTCTTTTGCTTGACCTACAGTTTGTATAGCTAATTCTGTTTTAGCTGAAGCTGATTCCTCCCCGGTGCCAACAACCGTGTAAGCAAAAAAACCAATTGCGCCAACGGCAAGTAACGCAACTATTGGAACAATTGCTTTTTTAAGGCCCGCCCCCGTCGCTACTTTCCGCTCTCCGTCAAGCATACCGCTCACCTTATGCCAACTTCCCTCGTCAAAAGGATACTTTGCATCTTCTGCTTTTTGCCGGATTATCTTATCAAATTCTTCTTCAAAACTCATCACTCTTGTATTTAGATTCTTGTTAGTACGCTATTCTCTATGTATTCTTTTAATTTTTGTCTTGCTGCATTTAAATGCCACTTGGAGGTGCCTTCGCTAATAGAAAGCATTTCCGAAATTTCCTTATGGGAATAACCGTCTATTGCATAGAGGTTAAACACTTTTTTGGTAGCCTCCGGCAAAAAACCAATCTGTTCAAGGATCTGGTTGTAACTTATTCTGCTTAACGCTTCGTTAACATCTGAAAAGTCCGAACTGTCGAAATACTCTTCAACGTAGGTAACTTTTTCTCTCTCCCGCACATTCTTTCTGTATTCGTCAATCAATGTATTTACCATTACGCGCCTTATCCAGGCTTTGAATGGAATTTCAGGCTTATACGTTCCAAGATTCCTGAGTATCTTAAGAAAACCCATGTTCAATGACTCAGATGCTGTATCCTTATCCTTAGAATACCGCATACAAATGCTCATCAAATAACTATAGGTAAGTTTATACAGTTCATATTCAGCCTTGCGGTCCTGCTTAATGCACAATGCAATCAGATTTGGCTGAATATTCATATAAAAAAAGGCCTCTTTTATTAATACGAATAAAGATAATCAAAAGTTGGGTCAAACACCAGATATACCAGCCTGTATAGCAGTGAATTAACTAATGATTTAACAAAAAAGCCTAGTTTTTGAAGAATTTAAGGAGGGTTCCGAGGCTGTCTTTGAGTTCAGTTCTGGCAACAATCTTGTCCAAAAAGCCGTGTTCAAGAACAAACTCTGCTGTTTGGAATCCTTTTGGAAGGTCTTTACCAATAGTTTCCTTAACCACGCGTGGTCCCGCAAAACCAATTAGAGAGCCTGGCTCTGCAATGTTAAGATCACCAAGCATCGCGTAACTTGCGGTTACGCCTCCGGTTGTAGGGTCAGTTAATAAAGAGATGTAAGGTAGTTTATGCTGAGCTAAAACGCTAAGTTTTGCTGATGTCTTTGCCATTTGCATCAAAGAAAACGCTGCTTCCATCATCCTCGCCCCGCCACTTTTTGAAATTATAAGAAGCGGTGTGTTTGTTTTAAGACAAAAATCGATGGCTCGCGATATTTTTTCACCAACAACACTTCCCATACTACCGCCAATAAAACTGAAATCCATGCAACACACTACCAAATCATAGCCATTAACTTTGCCATAGGCACTACGCAGCGCATCCTTCAGATTTGTTTTGCGGATCGTATCTGTTAAGCGATCTGTATATTTTTTTGTATCGGAAAAATCGAGAGGATCCCCACTAACCAGGTTTTCGTGTAGTTCAGTAAACTGGTTGTTATCAAAAATAACTTCAAAATACTCTCTGCTGCCTATTTTCTCGTGATACCCGCAATCAGAACACACGTATTTGTTTGAAGCATGATCCTGTACCGTATGTATCTTCTTGCAAGAAGGACATTTATACCACAAACCTTCCGGTGTTTCCTTTTTTTCCTTCGTAGAAGTTGTAATTCCTTCTTTTAATCGTTTAAACCAACCCATTTTTCAAAATTTTAAATTTGTTGAATTCTAATTTTTTGAATTCTACAATTCAGAAAATCAAGAAATCAATAAATATTAAGCAATTGTCACTGTCTTATCCAGATATACGTCCTGTATGGCATTCAATAAAGCTACACCCTCTTTTACTGGTTTCTGGAAAGCTTTACGGCCGCTGATTAAACCCTGACCTCCTGCTCTTTTATTAATTACAGCTGTTGTTACAGCTTCCGACAGATCGCTGGCTCCTTTACTTTCTCCTCCGCTGTTTATCAACCCCATACGTCCCATATAACAATTTGCCACCTGGTAACGGCAAAGGTCAATTGGGTTCTCGCTGGTTAACTCTGAATAAACTTTTGGATGGGTTTTGCCGAAATTCAAAGCAGTATATCCTCCGTTCTTATCTGAAAGTTTTTGTTTGATGATGTCAGCCTGAATTGTCACACCCAGGTGATTTGCCTGAGATGACAAGTCAACGGCGGTATGATAGTCTACACCATCTTTCTTAAAAGCATTATTACGTGTATAGCACCATAATATCGTAGCCATCCCCAGTTCGTGAGCACGTTCAAAAGCCTGTGCTACTTCTATAATTTGCCTTCCAGACTCAGGTGATCCAAAATAAATAGTTGCTCCAACCGCAACAGCTCCCATATTCCAGGCTTGTTCAACAGAACCAAACATAATCTGATCGAATTTATTAGGATAGCTTAAAAATTCGTTATGATTGATTTTTACAATAAAAGGAATTTTATGTGCGTATTTACGTGCCACAGATCCCAAAACGCCATACGTAGAAGCTACTCCATTACATCCGCCTTCGATGGCAAGCTTAACAATGTTTTCGCTGTCAAAATAGGCCGGATTCGGGGCAAAACTAGCTCCTGCACTATGTTCAATGCCCTGATCTACTGGTAAAATGCTCATGTAACCAGTTCCAGCCAAACGTCCGGTGTTGTAAAGTTGGTTTAGACTCCTAAGCACTTGCGGATTTCTGTCAGAAGGAGCAAAAATCCTGTCAACAAAGTCGTTTCCAGGAAGATGAATGTGTTCTTTAGGTATGGTAGAGCATTTGTGATTCAGTAATTTGTCGGCATTGGCGCCCAATAATTCGGCAATTTTCGTAGACATATTTTAACTTTTTAAAGGGACACAAATATAATAAAAAAACCCCGGCAAGAACTCAAATCCTGACAGGGTTTTAATAGCTTTTTGGAGTAATTATTCGTTTACCATAATCATCTTGAAAGGCACGTTGATGATAGCCTGGTAGTCTTCACCAGCTTCCAACATATCCTCATCATCTTCCTCATAATGCCAATTGATAGTAACAGCGCTGCCGCCTTTATTGATGCTTTCCAGTTTTTTAAAAACATCAAGAATACATTTTGAAGAGGATGTATTAAAATATTCTAATTGCACATTCACAGTTGTTGATGGTTTAGCAGCCGCAGCATATTTATCCAACGCGTCAACCAATGGCTTGTAAAACTCAATAGAATTTTCTGGAATTGAACGACCTTTTACTTCTAAAATCCCACCATTCAAGTCAAAATTAATGCTTGGTGTTTTAGGGGTTCCTTCAATAGAGTATTTTTCCATATTCGTAAATTTTAATTTTGTTGATTTGAGACTTTTATATTAAGCGTAAAGAAAGAAACTTTATTGTCAATTTCCAAAAAATTATAATCTAATTTTTCGCCAGTTTTACGGGCAATATCAATCATTCCTAACCCGCCTCCACCTTTTAATGACATTTCACCGTTGTTAAGAACCTTTTTATAATACTCCTTTAATTCTTCCTTGTTCAAAGAGTTAACCTCGTCTAAACGATTTCTTAAACCATTGATATTTTCGTTCAGAATATAGTTTCCTGTAATGATGGAATATTTATTGTCGATTTTTCCGATAGTGAAAATAGCCGAACGAATTTTTTCCGTGTCTACCTCGGTTATCTCATCCAGGTGGTGATAGAGATTCTGCAGGCATTCCACAAGCACGTTATATACTTTCTTTTTCATTTTAGGTTCCTCCTGCATGTTATCCATCTTATTCTCCATTATCTGAAGAATAGATGTGAGAAGGTCGGATGTAATTTCCCCCTTAAATGAGAGCAAAATGTTATTTCGCTCCATTTTATCATATATATCAAATACGTCCACTATGGAATAATTTGTTTTAATGTTGTAAATATATATTAT
>JAEUTM010000340.1 GCA_016788025.1 Bacteroidia bacterium | reverse complement strand
CGTCTTTGCCAACAAGGTTTTGACGAGAGAAATACACGGGGTAATGCCACTTCCTGCAGCAAGGAAACAATAGTTTTTATTCTGCCTGACTTGTTCTTGAATCGTAAAAAAACCACCGATCCCCGAACTCTGAAGAATATCGTCTTCCTTTACGTTGGCAAGCATCCAGCGTGAAAATTCACCATTGGCAACATGCTTTACTGTAATTTTCATTTCCTCACCAAGTTCCGGTGAGGAAGAAAAAGAATAGGATCTTCTTTTTTCTCCGTGTTTGGTGTAAAAGATAAGTGTAATGAACTGGCCGGCCTCATATTTTGGAACCCATCCATTTATGGGCTCCAGGACATAACTTTTCGCATCATCTGTTTCCCTGATAACTTTCAAAACCCTGAGCTGCTTTATGATTTGATGCTCTTTCATTGACTCCTGGACAAATATAAAATAATTTGATTGGAAAGGATTATCTGGAACCGATGTGTTACGAAAAGCTTCACCGCTTTTGTTATTTTTGTCGCCTGCAAAATGGCTCTTCAAGTTAAAAAATCAACACTACCCGGAGCGGGAAAAGGCCTGTTCACTACAAAAGCAATTCGTAAGAATAGTAAGATCATTGAATATCGCGGTGAGATTATTGGCTACAACGAATACAGGAGACGCGCAAGGAGAGAGGAAGATCAATATCTGTTTTTTGTAAGACAGGATCGAAGCATAGATGCTATGCACACTCCACAATACAAAGCGCGTTATGCTAATGACGCGGCTGGAATTATTCGTGTAAAGGGTATTCGTAATAATAGCGACTACATTATTTTTGGCGATAAGTGTTTCATTGTCGCTTCGAGAGATATTAAAGCCGGTGAAGAGATTTTTGTGAACTATACGCGATCTTACTGGGATTATATGAGGAAGAGGGCAAAGAAAAATAAACTTGCTAACCAAACTCGCAGCCTGTAAGATTCCTTTTGAAGAAAAGTAGGCTACCAGTACTCCTGGAAATTACAAAAGGCGCCGTTTGTAATTTTTAGCGGAGACCGAGGGATTAACTCCGTTGATCCCTCAATACCTGACTGAGTCGTAATGTAAAAGTCAATTCCGTACCGGAATTGCTTTTTTAATTTCCTTACGTTTACGAAAGCAAGCTTTCAACACTCCAGGAAACTAAAAAAGGCGCCCTTCGGGACGCCTTTTGCATTTTTCAGCGGGCTCAAATTTACCCTGTTCGAACCAAATAACCAACGAAAACCCCGATGAACTCAAAGAAGCCCAAATTCAGCGATTTTTAGCCGATTTACGGGCGATAAGCCACTTCTACAAGGTGTTTAGGATTGGGCAGAAATAAGGGCTGTTATCGTATTTTACGGTAATTTTACCCAAACTTGTTAAAATCTCGTTTTTATTCACAAAATAGTGAGGCTTCCCTGCAAAAGGAAGCCTCACTATGAAAAATTAATCCTTTCCTTCTTCTTCTTTCGTTGCTTCGGTCTTTTTAATAAAGTTTCCGTTTGCATCAAATAAAGCGTCAAAGTGCATTTTATCTTTTTCCATTTCGGCTTCATACATTACCTTACCGGCTGCATCAGTAATTTTTGCAGCTTCAGATAACTTATAGCCTGCATAATTCTTTGTGCAATAATCAGTAACAGCTTTTGGTAAAGCAGATGTTTTAATCTCCTGTTCTAATTCTTTAAACGTTCCACTTGCATCAAATACCGCAGAGGATTCAACTTTATTTAAATGAAATTCAGCTTCGTAATCTGCACCTTCCTTTTCCCATTCATCTACCTTCGATCCGGGATATTTTTTAGCAAAGCCATCTTTAACATTAGCAGGAACTTCTGCTTCTTTTAATTGTTGTGCATTTGCGTAGCTAAGCCCGAAGCATAATGCGATTGTTGCGATTCTAGTTTTCATTTTTTTATCTGTTTTTAAATTTATGATTCAAAGTAACAACACAATTCTAAAGCAAATCTTTAGGCATAAATTAGAACTTATAACTGTATCCAATTCTCACAACTTGTGTTTCATAATAATCGGTACTTACATATTTAAATCCATTGCCTTGAATGGATTTCTTAATCTGCATCGTATTCAAAAGGTCGGTAGCATTTATAAATAATTCGCCTTTACCCTTTTGAATTTGTTTTTTCATTCCAATATCCAAAGAAAACCTTGATCCTATAGTTCCTTGCGGAATTAAATCAGGAGCGAGATAAATTGCTGTTAATTGAAAGTCGGTATTTTTCTTTAAATGGAAAGTGGTATTAAGTTTTGAGTTCCAAGATATTAGTGACTGCCTATCAGAAGTATAAGTGTTTGCATATGGATATTTATTGTAAGCTGTAAAAGCCTCAATGGTGCTTTGATAACCATTAAAATTCATATTAAG
>JAEUTM010000300.1 GCA_016788025.1 Bacteroidia bacterium | reverse complement strand
AAGAATGGTATGAGCCTTGTGAAAATTTACGGTAAAATGCAGGATGGTAAAATAACAGAAGCTTATGCTTTAAATTACAATAGTTTGATTGACCCACAGGATTTGATGTGAGCGGAATAGTTGCTAATAATTAACAGCGATTCCGTCAAGCTTACTTTGTAAAATCTTCAAATTTTAGTATAATTGTTATAATAAAACCAGCACACAATGAGTGACGAAAACAAAAACTCGCAAGACCCAAAATCTAAACCAGAAGGGCAAGGACAGAGAATAAATGAAGGCTTAGGCCAAAAGATAAACGAGGGCTTCAACAAAGCGGACAGGACTTATTCCGACAGTGGTGATATCAATAAAGGCTTTACTTATGAGTTGAAACCTCAGAAGCCAGCGGAAAAGCCTAAAACAGATGGAGGAACGACAACGTCAGAATAAGTAGCCCCAGTAGCATCAACCCGTTACTGATAAGATTCGTTATCTCAGTAACTTTATTATAAATTTTGGAAAGCTTATCCTGCTTTTCAGATTTTTCTGATTGTTCGGACTTCTTTTGTTCATCAAGTTCATTTTCATTCTCGGTGGTATAGATGTCTGTTTTGGTTGATTCTAAAGCATGGCCACTTCCTTTGTATGCCGTCCATTGAGAAAGAAAATTAGAAATTATCGCCACCGTAAACAGAATTCCGCAAAAATTAAACGGGTCATCCACCTCCGGATATTTTTTAAATATCTCGTGGCTATCAATGTACTTTAGAATTTCAAAGCAGGTATAAATACCTACCCCACTGAGAGAAATAATTAACAGATCAATCCTTTGAATTGAATAATAGCGGACAAGCCTCAGATGCTCAGCATGCTTCTCCAGTTTCTTTAGATATTCGTCATTTGGATTTTTTGCCTCGTTTGACATCAGATTAAATGTAGGTAATAACCCACTATTTACCAAAATGCATATGCGTCTCGAAAGTTGAAAAACTCGGCAAACAACCCTCCGCACCAGCCCATGTTTATTCTATATAGTTATTTTATTTATTGAAGAAAAATTACTGGGTAACAAAATTTATGTCAAGCCAACGCCTGTTTAGATGCAAAGTAATTCGGTTTAAACTCAATTGCCTCTTATACTAAAAGAGGCCTGAATTGCTTGTGAAATACATATGATCAAAAATTACGGTCAAAACTAGCAAGAAAAAACACTGGGCTAAATAACCCAATTAGATTAGATCTATTTTGAGATTAGCGAATTGAGAAGATTAAAACACACTCGCTCCTTTTATCCTTAAATCCCCACTGTGTTTAATCTTATTAGAATTGTTTTAAGCCCCTTTAGCAAGCTCAAACTTCTTTTGTCGGTGTTTGGCACGATTCAACTTACCACAAGCTTATTATGCTTCTAATTTATTCCAGCCTTTTTATGGTTTGAGGCTGTGTTTAGTCCCACTTTGCCAGATCCAGTTATTGCCTCCGCTACCAGGCACTTTTTGCTAGGTTTTTTTAGATTTTAGATTTATTGGCCGGTTTCATGGAGTTTATGATCCAGGACCCAATTTGTTTATCCAAACAGACTGATTCATCCGACAAGACCCTGGAATCAATTACCGAGGTATTGTATAGGAAGCCATTCTGGATATAGTTTGGTTCCACGTGAAACATTTTAAAGTGATCAGCAAAAAACGTGTTCGAATTTGGCCCATTCATGCTCATAACCAAAGATGATGTTTTGTAGGGTTATAAAAAGAAAGGACGCTTAGGTCTGCATCTTTGAGTGCTTAAAATCTTGGACAGATGAAACCAGGCCCCGGTATTGTAGACAGCGTCCTCTTAAATCGTCCAATGAAAAATGGGGGTTACCGTTAGAGATACTGGTGCCATGAAGCTCTCACTAACGAGACGATATGTTTGGATTAAAAAGGCATTTGTTCTGAATGTATCCGCGATTAGATAACGGGGATTTTACAAGGACTCTGAATCCAGGCATTGTTCTTTTTGCTATTGCAGAATAATATTAAGCGATGTTTTCAAAGACAATAGTTTCATCATGTGTTCGGTCTCAGTTCGACGACAAAGACTAATAATTAACCAGGATCAATGGTTGCGCTGGAACAACAACTTAACATACTCATGTTCCACGTGAAACATATTGTCGTGTAGAGAAAGGCCAGGCAAGTTAAAGGTTAAGCGTGGCCCGAACCAACTCGAAAACGATCTTTCGAGTTTGTCACTTGATTAATTACTCGGCCTTTATTTGTTTAACGATGCATGGTATTTAGTCCGTAACACTTCTCTGGGTTCTACGTGAAACATGACTGCAGTGGAACGCGTCCCAAGCTTGCTTGTTCTTAAACCCTCACAGCGGTGTTTATTCTAAATTTGGGTCATAACGGGACCGAGGCCTCCGTTATATTGACCAAACTATTCTGTAACGGAAGCGTTCTTTATTCTTTACGATTATCGGGTAGTTGTAGCCTCCAAAATCATAAACCGTCGTCAAGTTTTTCCGGGACTCCTTCCTTATGACGCAAACCGAATTCATTCTTATCCTTCGAAAGAATTAGGTTCCACGTGAAACAATCTGAAGCGCCAGTTTCAAACGAAACTTCTATTGACCTTAAATCCGAAGGCAAGGTGTCAAACCATACTGCTCGCGTTTTGTTTTTGTAAGCTGATCATCTCGCACTTAAATCCTTTTGGTTTGTAACAGGTGACTTAATTCATAAGAGAAACATAGACCTTCTTTATGATGGCCCGGACTATATAAAAACAGTCAGGTTCTTGCTTTAAAAGAAGCGCATTCTATCCCTTAAAAACTTTGCAGAGTAACAGTACTCCAAAATCATAAAACATAACGGGTGTTCATCAGACTCCTTATGTTTAATACAAGATCATTCTCTTTCTTAATGAATCGATTCCGTGTGAACATTTTAAAACGTCAGATAAACTGCTAATTAAATCACTAAATCGGAAGCCAGCTATCAACCCACCTGGTTAATCATACTTTGTCTAGTGGACTCGGTATCCGTAATAGATGTAAAATCCGAAGCAAGACAATACACGATTCGCTCCATAAACACGGGTAACGACAGAAGGCATCCGCAAAATGTAAATCTTACGCTTGCTAATACCAGCAAGATAAAATCATTAGTCAGCCGAAAAAGTTCCACGTGAAACATTACAAGCCTCTCAGAAATTTTCTAGCCCTTAAAACAGAAAAGCCCCTAACCGGGGCCTTCAACATTCTCGACAACACTTAGAGCTTTAACTGTGCCTAAAAACATAAATGATGCTGGAATAGTTCATCTCTGACCCTGCTTTTAGATTTGACTTAAGGCCGTTTATGAATGCATTAAGATATCGTATAGATCCTGTTTTATACTTTTCGCTAAGCATGCTTACGTAAAAGCTGTCGAATTTCATAGGGACAATCTTCTCTAAAACAAATCCGTGTTGGGCAAGAAGTTTAGAAATGGTCTTTGGTTCGAAGTGATACAGATGCCTAGGAACATCATATGCTGCCCAAAACTCCTTGTAATGCTTTGCATCAAAAGAATTGTGATTTGGCACCGCAATCATCAAAGCGCCATTTTTTGATAACCGCGATTTGAAGAAAGTCAACGTGTCTTCTAAATCTGTTACGTGCTCCAAAACGTGCCACAAAGTAATAATGTCTACGGACCTTTCGCCTAAAACCGGGGCCAATTCTGACTTATCCGCGTAGGTTTTTACTTTCATCTCTGAAGCAATTCTCCTTGCTCCTGCATCAGGCTCCATTCCCTGAACTTTCCATCCAGCATCCTGGCACACCTTCAGAAACATCCCTGTACCACATCCGTAATCCAATAAAGTTCCACGTGAAACATATTCTGAAATGAGCTTGAGTTTTCCTTTCAGAGTATAATTTCTTACAGCGTGATAAAGTTTCGAAATGATTCCCTGTTTTGTATTAGAATGAGAAATATAGTCTTCCGACTTATAATAATCTCCAAGCTTGCTTATGTCGGGGATTGGGTTTGTAAACTTAAAGCCGCACGAAGTGCAGGAGGCAATCTGAAAATTCTCTTTGCTAACCGTATAGTCTTTACAGGTAATAAAGGGTTTGAAATCGGTTTGTTTACAAACCGGGCAGTTTTTATAATTAAACATATATAGATTGTTCCACGTGAAACATTAACGACCCATATGGATCAAAAGTATAGAAACGTCGGCAGGGTTAATTCCCGAGATCCTACTCGCCTGACCAATTGTTGCTGGCTTAAACTTCTTGAGCTTTTCTTTCGCCTCCGCACCAAGACCACCAATGATGTCGTAATTAAATTCAGGCCTAATCGCAAGATCTTCTAATCTCTTCAGCTTGTCGGCATTGTCTCTTTCCCTTTCAATGTAACCTTCATACTTCATTAAGATCTCGCCCTGCTCAATTGTTTCTCTATCGTACCTGGAAAGGTAATCGTTAAGAGTCTTATCGTTTGCACGCATATTTGCGACATCTATATTTGGCCGAGACAAGATGTTAAAATAACGAGTCTTCTGAGTAAGTTCGGCAGACCCGATCTCTTTCATAAAGGGATTCAATACGTCCGGATCTCCACTTGTGTTCTTGAAATATGAAATAATTTCGTTGTAATTCTGAACCTTTTTATTAGCTCTTTCGAAACGTTCTGCATCCGCTAAACCTATAGAATGTGAAATTGGAGTGAGTCTAATATCGGCATTATCCTGTCTCAACAATAAACGATATTCAGCCCTTGAAGTAAACATTCTATATGGCTCGTCAGTTCCTTTTGTTACCAGGTCGTCAATTAATACACCGATATATGCCTCGTAGCGATTTAAAACCAGTGGCCGTTTTTCGCAGATCTTAAGGTGAGCATTAATACCGGCCATCAAACCTTGACTTGCAGCTTCCTCATAACCCGTTGTTCCATTAATCTGCCCCGCGAAGTACAAATTCTCGATGAGATGCGTTTCAAGGGTTAATTTTAATTGAGTAGGGGGGAAGTAGTCGTATTCGATCGCATAACCCGGCCTAAACATCTTTGCATTCTCAAGTCCGGGAATTAACCGCAACGCTTTTTGCTGAACATCTTCCGGGAGAGATGAGGAGAATCCATTTAAATAAATCTCAACCGTATTCCAACCTTCAGGTTCTACAAAAAGTTGATGACGCTCCCTTTCGCTAAACCGTGTAATCTTATCTTCTATACTTGGACAGTACCTGGGCCCTAAACCTTGAATTCTTCCCTGAAACATCGGAGACTTTTCGAACCCTGTTTTGAGAATATCGTGTACTTTTTGATTTGTATAAGTTACATGACAGGGTACCTGCTTCTTAGGACTTGATCCACCAAACGGGCTTGTTTCCGGCAAATAAGAGAATTTATCGATTACTTCATCACCGTCCTGTTTCTCCATTTTAGAATAATCAAGACTTCTTCCATCTATCCTCGGCGGCGTTCCCGTTTTCATCCGTCCGCTTTCAAAACCTATTTGGACTAATTGTTCCGTTATTCCATAACTAGCGCTTTCGCCAGTTCTTCCTCCACCAAGTTGTTTTTCGCCAATGTGAATGATGCCGTTGAGAAATGTTCCGTTGGTTAAAACTACAGCCTTTGCCTTAAACTCAATTCCAATTCCAGTTACAACGCCTTCTACGCGTTTTCCGTCTTTGGAAATGGTAAGGCGTTTTACCATGTCTTGCCAGAAGTCCACGTTGGTTGTTTGTTCGAGCATTTCGCGCCACAGTCCTGCAAACATCATCCTGTCGTTCTGAGTGCGTGGGCTCCACATGGCTGGCCCTTTGCTGCGATTGAGCATCCTGAATTGTATTGCACTTTTATCGGACACAATTCCGCTGTAGCCGCCCATTGCATCTATCTCTCTTACGATTTGTCCTTTCGCAATGCCTCCCATGGCAGGATTGCAACTCATCTGAGCGATGGTTTGCATGTTCATGGTTATCAAAAGAACTTTTGAACCCATGTTGGCTGCCGCTGCTGCTGCTTCACAGCCCGCATGACCGGCGCCCACAACAATTATATCGTAATTTTCCTGCAAGAAAGGTCTGCAAAGATAAACAATTATTCCCTAGAGCTTAGGCCCTTAACCCTAATTAGCAATGATCTGCCTTATATTTGAATGTGCAAATTATTGGAAACAAAAGAGAGATTGAAAGACTAACCCCAGAGCTGCTGGAGGAGGCGCCGTCCCTGGATGAAAAGACCCCTACCTTAAAAATTAAAAGAATAGTAGTCGCAAAAAAAGTTCGTTTTCCCGCGCCGGAGCATTTCTCGATCTTACTTTATAATGCCGTTTCTTTTAAACACCAGATAGACAGAAACGTTATTTTGGGAAGAATTTTGCGGTTGAGGCTGGAAGGGCGTCTAGCCACAACACATTATACGGTTAAAGAAGGGTTTTCTAAAAACTATTCGGAATAATCGTTCCTAATTCTGTCATTCTGCGCCTCCGTAGGTCATCCTAGCATAAAAAAGGAATTGGTTGGGCTGCCAGGACTGTGGCTAGATTTCATCCCGATATTATGTCGAAATATAAAAACAATATCGAATCTGATCCGGATATAAAACAGTGGTTCAATACAAAAATTAACGTTGGCCCTAACAGATCTTTTAAATATGCCTCAAGGTATCCCGGTTAAATCTATACTCAACAAAACCAAGCGGAGAGACCCTTGGTTCCTGGACGACTACACCGCGAATCCATACAACGGCTGTTCTTTTAACTGTTTGTATTGTTATATAAGAGGTAGTAAGTATGGCGAAAATATGGCCGACAAAACTTCTTACAAGAGTAATGCGCTTGAACTATTCGAAAAAGAGTTAGGCCTTCGGGCGAAAAAGCAACAGTATGGATTTATAGTGATTTCCTCTGCCACGGATCCTTATCTGCATTTTGAAGAGGAGTTAAAACTCACAAGGGGAATGTTGGAGCTTTCTCTGAAATACAAATTCCCCGTTCATATTATAACGAAGTCGCCCCTTGTAGAGCGTGATTTTGATATTCTTCAGGAGATTAATAATACAGCCATTTTGCCTCTAGATCTTTCCGATAAATTGAAAGGCGTGATTATCAGCTTTTCTTTCTCTACAATAAACAATAGTATCGGAAAGATCTTCGAACCCGGGGCTCCTTCACCGACTGATAGATTGGTGGCTGTAAGGAAAAGTATTGCTGAAGGATTTAAAAGCGGAATAAGCCTGATGCCTCTATTGCCATACATTACTGACACCGGCACTCATCTTAGAGAAATGTTAAGTGCTTTCAAGTCTGCAAATGCAAGTTATGTTTTGCCTGCTACACTTACTTTATTCGGTAATGATCGATGGGACAGTAAAACACTTGTTCTAAGGGCTGTAGAAAAACACTATCCGCATCTGCTCGCAAAATATCAAAACTTTTTTCAGTCCAAAACACAAATGCCCGACTATTACAGCCTGGCATTCTACGAAAAAATGAAAGAACTAAATAAAGAGTTTGGGGTGAAAAGTTTTATCTTATAATTACTTAATGGCTTCGGCCATCTTCTCCATTTTCTGTTCGGTAAATGTTCCGCTTTGAACATCTACTATTTTTCCGTCCTTATCCAGAACATAGAAATAAGGAATTTTAGGGTTTTCCACTCCTAATTGTTTTTGCATGGCTTTTACGTCGTACTTATCCGTATCCATAACATAAGGCCAGAATCCTTTATCAGTATTGTTTTTGTAATCCATCTTAGCATTCTTAAGACCAGAGATCATTGGCACGAAATAAAAATTTACATCGTATGACTCAGACATATCAAAGTCTGACTTTCCGCTACCTTTATTTACGAACTCGTTATAAAGAGGATTAAGCCATTTTTTCATTGCAGGTTCTGCTTCGCGTAAATAAGCCATTGCAACAATGGTGTACTTACCATTTTTCTGAGGTAGGGTAATGGGTTTATCAGCCAAATCAAATCCGTCGATTTTCGGAAAAACTTGTCCTACTTGCGAAAAACCACATAGGCTAAGGGCTACGAATAATAATGTCAAAATTGTTTTCATATTTGTTAGGGTTTTAAATGTCAATTTTTTCAATTCTTGCCTGGTGGCGTCCGCCTTCAAATTTTTCGGTAAAAAAAACATCTACACATTTTTTTGCTTCTTCTTCGGAAATATACCTGGCTGGTAACACTAATATATTAGCATCGTTATGTTGTCTGGCTAAAGCTGCAATTTCCGCATTCCAGCAAAGGGCTGCTCTTATTCCCGCATGTTTATTCGCGCTCATGTTGATTCCATTTCCGCTTCCACACATCAACACTCCAAAATCAGCTTCCTTATTAAGCAAGGAAATTGCCACAGCATGACCATAATCAGGATAATCGGCTCTATCCTTAGAATAACAACCTTTGTCATCTACCGAAATACCTTTATTTTTAATATAAGGAATCAGTATCTCTTTTAAGTCAAACCCTGCGTGATCTGAACCTATAGCAATTTTTAAACTCATACACCTTTTTTTTAGATTAGAAATACCTTTAAAATAGAATGTTCAAAAATACTAATCAACGTTAATTAACACTAATAAAATAAGTGCTTGAAAATGAAGCTTAACTTAGTCCTAGTAATTAACAAATATACTGTTAAATAATAGTTTGTTCGTTAAAAACTGATCTACAAAATTTAAGCTTTAATCTACTTTTATGCTTCTATGGAATTTTTTACTCAGTCTGCAAATAAACTTTTGATTTTCTCGTTCCGTTTTTTGAGCTCTATTTTGTCTAAGCTAACAATCTAAAATCTCTTAAACTTATTAAGCCTTAAAACAATTAACTATTGTTAATAGCTATTAGCTCTGGTGATAATCAGTATTTTAAATAAGTAAATTTGTTTAATACCTGTTAAGTAGTTTTGATAAACTAAAAAAACGAAGGTTTGTAAAAAACTAACCAACACAATTAACAGCCTATAATAACTAATACATCTTTAATTTTTTAAATAAAAACAATATATATTATAATCTATAGACTGTCTTTAAGGATTTTGATTTATAGATTATTTTGAACTACATTTAAAATTCTAAGCCAGTGAACAAGATTACCAGTAAAATAGTCCTCTTATTTGTTTTTTTAGTTTCGTCTCTTGCTGCTCAACAAATTAGCAATCCGAACGGATTTAACCGGTTTTTGTACGAAAATGGTAAAGTAAGCAGTGAAGGTTACATGAAAGATGGAAAACCAAATGGTTACTGGAAAAATTATTACAAAAATGGCAAAGTAAAGATTGAGGGCAACAGGCGTAATTTTTTGTTGGATAGTTTATGGAAATTCTATGATGAAAAGGGAAGGATAACAAAATCCATAAATTACAAAGAAGGGAAAAAGAATGGTATTACTTCGAGCTACGACACAACCGGGGCATTACTGTTAACTGAAAGTTTTGTTGCGGACATTAAAGAAGGATGGACAAAAACATATCACAAAAATGGAAGGGTAAAAACAATTGTGAAATACGAAAAAGGCAAACAACAAGGTCTTGCTTATGAATTCAGCCAGGATTCAGTCATCACTTCTATTTCAACGTATAGCACTGGTATTCTTCAGGGATATGAGAAAATAAATCAGCGTGATGAAAACAACCGTAAACAAGGAATATGGAAAGAGTTTTATGATGATAAAACGGTTAAAAGAGAGGAGAAATTTAACGACGATTCTCTTGATGGCTACGTAAAGGAGTACGATAAAAAAGGAAATTTACTTTCTACTAAAAAATATAATAACGGCAAACAAATTTTAAACGCGCCTGAAATTGCGGCTGTAGAAGTTTACCGTGAAGTTTACGAAGATGGAACTTTAAAATATGAGGGGGTTTATGTTGATGGGGTTGCAATAGGTACGCATTACAAGTACATTCAGAAAATGCGTTGTGACAGCAGCTTATTCAGGAGAGACGATACCACTGATGTTTTTATTAAACGATTAGTTTGCAGAAATACTCCAATTCCGGATAGTGCAATCGAATATTTTGACGGGACGGTTATAGCCAGGGGTGCTGTTGACAGTATGAGAAACAGGATAGGGATATGGACCGAATTTCATAACACAGGCGAATTCAGAGGAAAAGGTTTATATAAAGAAGGAAACAGAGTTGGAGATTGGGATTTTTATTATGCTTCAGGAAAATTGGAGCAAAAAGGTAAATACGATAAAAAAGGAAGAGCTCAGGGCGCCTGGAAGTGGTATTACGAAAGTGGGAAGATATGGAGAGAAGAAAACTATGTAAATGGGAAAAGAGAAGGCGAGTTAACAGACTATGATGAAG
The DNA here is from genome assembly GCA_016788025.1 of Bacteroidia bacterium. Classification (GTDB taxonomy): domain Bacteria; phylum Bacteroidota; class Bacteroidia; order B-17B0; family Aurantibacillaceae; genus Aurantibacillus. The sequence goes on along the minus strand of JAEUTM010000300.1, from coordinate 5,898 downwards.
AAGGTAAGATAATTCTTCAAGGAAGTTTTGTGGAAGGGAGAAAGGAAGGCCCCTGGGTTTATGAGTCGCCGGATTACAAAGAATTCGGTAACTATGTAAATGACGAACCTGATAGTTTATGGAAGAGTTATTATATGCCTTCTAAAATAAAACGTTTTGAAGGAAGATTTGTAGCTGGTGTGCCTGTTGGTCATCATGTGATGTTTCATCCAAATGGCGCAAGATGGTACTCTGGAGATTATGTTAGCGGTATGAAAGATGGTGACTGGAAATATTATGATGAAAATGATTTTAACTACTTAACTACTACTTATAAAAGTGATATAGAAATTAAATGGCAGGGAGAAAAAATACGACCTACTTATGAGGAGAGTATTCGTACCTACAATATTAATATTAAACTCGATGAGAACCGGACTCAGACCATCCGGAAATAGTAAGATATATGGCAAAACAGCCGGATAAACAGGCAGACGAATACACATTAGATCTTTTACCTGTGGCTGTAGTATTGCATGATACTGCCAGAATACAGTTCAGTAATAAACAATTCAAAAACCTTTTTAAACAACCACGTTCTATTTACCAGATGGTGGATAAGTCTGTATTGACAGACAAAAAAATAGAAACAATAATCAAAACAGGCAAAAGGCTATCGTTTAAAACAAATATTAATACCTCTAAGAATAAAACAGTTCGTGCCAAGTTTCTTATGGACCGGGTTGTTTTTAACAATCAAAAGATGGTTCAGTGTGTTATTTTGATTGATAACAACGAATATCTGGAGGTAGAAAATGAATTACTGGAAAAAATAATAGACAATAGCCAGGATGTTATTTTTCATTTCGGGTTTTCACCTAAAATGGAGCTTAAATTTATAAGCGATTCTTCAAAAAATATTCTAGGGCTTTCGCCTGAACTAATATACAAAAATCCGGATATACTCAAAAAATACCTGCACGAAGAAGATAAACATCTGCTTGTATTAAGCCGACAGGAGTATCTAAAACTATCCAAAAAGCAGAAAAACCAGAAGATAGTTGTAAGGTTTAAAACAGGCGCTGAACGTTATAAATACCTTGAAATTGCTGTTAATCCTGTTTATAATAGGAATAAAGATCTTGTGGGTCTGATAGGTAATATGAGAGATATTACCACGAGAATAGAAACTGAGAATCTTCTTATTGAAACCAAGCATAAGTTTGATCTTATCACGAACAACGCAAATGATATTATTGCGTTTTATACATATTATCCTGAACAAAAGTATTTGTACGTCAGCCCCAATATCAAAAAGATCCTGGGCTACGAGTATACCGATCTGGTGAATAAGAATGACTTTTTTTCATCTAAATTATGTTCAGATGACAGGGAATTTATACAAGCAGAAAAGCTCATCAAATCCTATCAAAAAAAGAATATTATAAAAAATCACCACTTTTCATTTAAACTTTTGGACAAGTGGAACAAAGAGGTATGGCTTGAGAATAATCTAGTACCCATAACCAACTCAAAGGGAAAAATAGATTTCTTTATTAATATTCTTAGAAACATTACAGAACAGAAAGAAGCTGATATAGAGGTCGAAAATCAATACATAAACTATAGAAATCTTCTTGATAACTCTCCGGTTGCTTATGTAATTCATGATCACGGAGTGTGTTTATATGTAAATAACGCCCTGCTCAAGATGTTTAGCCTTAAAAGCAAGGCACAGATTCTTGGGAAGTTTGGACTCGATTTTTTTACCGGTCCCGACAAAATAAAGGGTGCAGAGCGCATTCAGGAATTATACAGGGGGGTTAATAAAAATAAATTTTCCAGCTATAATGTTGTTACGGTCGATGGAAAAGAGATGGAGGTTGAAATAAAGTCGGTACTTATAAAATTCAACAACAAAGATTGTATACTTTCACTGGTAAACAATTTAAGTGAACAAAGAGAGCGCGAACAAGACAAACTGAGAACTCAGCTCACCGCTTCCGCCAACCTGCTCTTGCAAAAGGAAATTAAGGAGCGTAAAGAGGCAGAAAAGAATTTGGTTGAAAAGTCTGCACAGCTGTCGGCTATTTTCGAAAATTCAACTCACTTGATTTGGTCTGTAAACGATAAGTTACAACTAACATCTTTCAACAAGAACTTCTACGATACTGTAAAATTACAACACGGTATCAGTGTACGCCAGGGAGATAAAATAGATGAGCATCTGAAACGCAACCGCAACGAGTATATTAACTTTTGGTATACGCGCTATGCCCAGGCGTTTAAAGGAAAAAAGCTGGAATTTGATAAAGAGGATATTAACAACGGAAAAAGAGTTTACAGGAAGATTTTTATCAACCCTATTTTCGACGAAGACAATAAAGTAAAAGAGATCAGTTGTATTGCCAATGATATCACTGATTCCAAGATCTATGAACAAAAGTTAATAAACCAGACAGGAAAACTCAGTGCTATTTTTGACAGCAGCCACCATTACATTTGGACCATAGACCGCGAGGAAAAATTAACCTCCTTTAATAAAAATTATTACGACCTCATCACAACGTTATATAACACAAAACCCTTTATCGGAATTGTTCTCAACCGTGGAATTCTCTCTAACGACAAGGAGTACACAGAGATGCTTAAATTCCACTACGAGAAGGCTTTTAATGGATTGGCCACAAGTTTTGAAATAGAAACCAAAGACAAAGACAATAAAAACGTTTATCTGGAAATTTTCCTGAATCCGATTTACGAAAACGAGAGGGTGGTGGAAGTAAGTGGAATAGCGCATAACATAACAGAAAAAAAACACGTTCAACAAAGAATGGAATTGTCGTTGAAGGAAAAAGAAATTCTTCTTCGCGAGGTACATCACAGGGTAAAGAATAACATGCAAGTGATAAGCAGCATTCTTAATCTTCAGTCCTCTTACGTTTCTGATGAATACGCTCTCACGCTGCTTAAAGAGAGCCAGAACCGTATAAAAACGATGGCCTACATTCACGAGAGCCTTTACCAGAACAAATCATTTACATCTGTAAACTTTGCGGATTATGTGCAGACGCTTGTAAATAATATCATTCAGTCTTATACGTATTCGAAGGACAAAATAAAACTTGAATTAAATATAGAGAGGATTACTCTTTCGCTAGACAGCTCAATTCCTGCAGGACTTATCATTAATGAACTTATCACGAATGCCATTAAACATGCTTTTCCTGATTCAAGGGAAGGAAATATCACTTTGAATTTATACACAAGCAACGGTGATGTAACCATACAGTTGAGAGATGACGGAGTCGGCTTTGCCGCAGGCGTAGATTTTGAAAACAGCCATTCGCTTGGTTTACAGCTAGTTAATACGCTTATTGAACAAATCGGAGGCGTTTTAAAATTTAAATCGGAAAAGAATGCAGGTACGGAAGTTTTAGTTACTTTTAAGATGTAATTTCAATATGGAGAAACTTAACATATTTATAGTTGAAGATGAGAGCATCGTGGCGAAGGATATCCAAAACAGCTTAACCAAGCTGGGATACAACGTTATCGGATTTGCTAACAACGGTCTGGATGCCATCGAAAAAATTACGGAACTTAAGCCGGACCTGGTTTTAATGGACATCATGATCAAAGGTTCTATGACCGGGATAGAAGTAAGCGAGAAGATTAAAGAGACCATGAACATTCCTGTGATCTTCCTTACAGCCTATGCTGACGAGGGAACTCTGTCGAGAGCAAAGATCACCGAACCTTATGGTTACATCTTAAAACCATTCAAAGAAATTGACCTGCACTCTACCATTGAAATGGCAGTGTACAAACACCAGAAAGACACGGCCCTTCTGAAAGAGCGTGATTTTTTATACTCTCTGGTTGAGAATAAAGACGACGACAAAACCAAAGACATTTTGTTTGTTAAGTCTAACAGTCGCCTTGTAAAAGTGTACCTGAAAGATATTTATTTTGTGGAGGCGTTAAAAGACTATGTTATTATTAACACGGAAACGGCGCGCTACACTGTTCACAGCACCATGAAAGATCTTGACAAAAAACTTGGCAATATTGAATTTGCCAGGGTTCACAGGTCTTTTATCGCAAGGCTCGATAAAATCCAAAGTATAGACAATCAGAATGTGATTCTGGAAAACGAAAAGAAGATCATTCCGGTTGGAGGCTCTTATCGCGAAGAGCTTATGCAAAAACTCAACCTGCTTTAGCAAGCCCAACATGCTATAATTGATAGCAAGCTTCTGCCATAAAATGCAGTAGCTTTGTATTATTATGTCTGTAGCATCAAAACCAAAAGTTACGTTCTTTTGCCAGAATTGCGGCACTCAATCTGCTAAGTGGGTTGGACGTTGCACCAGCTGCAACGAATGGAATACCTACGTAGAAGAAGTCATCCATAAAGAGACAAAGAACGATCGACTTCGTCTTTTTACTGCAAACAAAAGCGGGGCTAAGGACTCCAATAAACCGACACTTATTCAGGATGTGGGACTGCAGGACTTTCCAAGAATTGCGGTTCCGGGGAAGGAACTTACTCGCGTTTTGGGCGGAGGAATTGTGCCCGGTAGCCTGGTGCTTTTTGGAGGAGAACCTGGAATTGGAAAATCTACCTTAATGCTCCAACTCGCCTTAAGGCTGAAAAATTTAAAAGTACTTTATGTAAGCGGAGAAGAAAGCGAACAGCAAATAAAGATGCGAGCGGAGAGGATTGGTATAACAACCGATAGCTGTTTTATTCTACAGGAAACAAATACACAAAACATTTTTCAGCAGATTGCCGTTATTGAGCCGCAGCTCGTTGTGTTAGATTCAATACAGACACTTCACACGAGTTATGTTGAGAGCAGTCCGGGTAGTGTAAGCCAAGTGAGGGAGTGCGCGGCCGAATTTTTGAGATTTGCAAAAGAGACAAACACTCCTGTTTTTATTATAGGCCATATTACTAAAGAAGGAAGCCTTGCCGGGCCGAAGGTGCTTGAACACATGGTAGACACGGTTTTGCAATTTGAAGGCGACAGAAACCACGTATACCGGCTTTTAAGGGCTACAAAAAACCGTTTTGGAAATACCAACGAAATGGGAATCTACGAAATGCAGGGCGAAGGCTTAAAAGAGGTTGTTAATCCTTCGGAAATACTCATTACAGATCGCCAAAATGCTACCAGCGGGGTAGCAATTTCTGCAACAATGGAAGGCAACAGGCCAATGCTGATTGAAACACAGGCTTTAGTGAGCAGTGCCGCTTATGGAACTCCACAGCGCTCCGCAACGGGCTATGATCTCAGGAGACTTTCAATGCTGCTTGCAGTGCTCGAAAAACGTTGTGGGTTCAGACTTGAGATAAAAGATGTTTTTATAAATATTGCAGGAGGAATAAGGGTAGAGGATCCTGGAATAGACTTGGCTTTGGTTTGTGCAATTTTAAGCAGTAATGAAGATTTGCCAATCCCGCAAAGCATCTGTTTTGCTGCCGAAGTAGGATTGACGGGAGAAATTCGCCCTGTGAACAGAATAGAGCAACGTATTTCAGAAGCGGAAAAACTAGGCTTCGAAAAGATAATCGTATCATCCTTTAACATGAAGGGAATTAACGCCAAAAACTATAAAATCCAGATTGTGCCGGTGTCAAAAATGGAAGAAACTTTTTCGGTTCTTTTCGGATGAGGTTTAATATAGAAAAGGTTTTATATCGGGGTATTTTTCTGTATTGGGGGCTCGACCTTGTCTATAAAACTCTTCCAGGTTGTCATTAAAAGCGTCTACCAAAATGGAAATCACATCGTAAGAATAAATTTTAGGCAGGTTAAGGTATATTCTATGACCAGCGTAATTGTAATAAACAGGATCTTTTTCTATTCGAATGCCACTGACATGATAAGGTACTTTTTCTCCATTTATGTA
>JAEUTM010000228.1 GCA_016788025.1 Bacteroidia bacterium | reverse complement strand
ATGTAAGTACGGGTCCCGTATACAGCGGTTCATCAGTTGTGGTCCCATAAAATTTCGAATTTTTAAGGTATCCAAAAACAAATTAAATTTGGTAAGCCTTGAGCAGAACCCAAAATACGAAATAAAACCCATGAAACACCCGTTGCCTTTTTTCTTTTTTTTATTGTCTTGCACTCTGAGCCTTGCTCAGCAACCGAATGTTACCATTCACTTCCGGGTTGACACCACAAAGCAGGAAATAAAAGAAATTGCGTCGCTCTGGACAAATTATCTGAATTCACAACCAGACAGCATTTATGATAATCCCTACTGGAATGAGGCTGAAAAACAACACTACAAAGACTTTGACTTTTCCCGGGCATACATGTATCAATTGCCGTCCAAACAACTTTTAAATTATTACAGTCCAACTATCCTATCTATTGAAAAAGAAGGTGACAATTATGCCATCAGAACCATGTTCGCAGCAGAAGGCCTGGAAGGTATTTATAGAAAATCAAATCCCTGGTGCATTACAAAATTGTATGCCATAAAAGAAAATAATAAATGGAAATTAAAAAACGCTTTACCCATCCTGACACAGAACTGGAAACGAAAAACCGTGGGAAAAATAACTTTCATTTACCCGGCACAACATACTTTTAACGATACATTGGCCCAAAAAGCAAATAAATTTTGCGATAGAATTGCAAAAGATTTTCAATTTCCCGATTGGAAACCCTTTGACTTTTACATTACAGAGAACGGTGACGAACTGGGTAAACTTCTGAATTTTGATTTTTATGCCGCGGGTTATACTACAGGAATTGGCATGAATGATAACAGGATACTTTTGGGAGGTTTTGGCTCGGAATACTACCCGCACGAATTTGTTCATCTCATTGCTCCCAGGGTTAACAGGCATTATTTAATTGAAGAAGGCTTTGCGACCTGGCAAGGTGGAGTTATGGAAAAAACATTTGAGGAAAGCGCAAAAATTCTTGCATCACAAATTGCCCTAAACGACACCGTCACTTTTTTGGACATACTGGATAAAAAATGGGGTTGGCAATACGCAGCATATTACACAACTGGAGCGATTTTTTGCAAATTAGTATATGACAAAGGCGGAATCACAGCACTTAAAAAACTATTAGAAATTCCTCCCGACAATGGCAAACTCGTTGAATCCATCAGCACACTTATTGGCATTAATAAAAACGACTTAGACAGCTTTTGGCGCAGGGAAACACTCCGGTATTTAAAAAACTAAAAAGAACAAACTTTATTAAAACGATAAAACTGGTTTATCAGACAAATTGAACAACTAAAGAAAACAAAGCTATGAAAAACATTATTTCATTTATGCACATTTCCCTCGACGGCTTCGTAGCCGGGCCAAAAGGCGAAATGAACTGGATTAAAGTAGACCAGGAAATCTTTGACCATGTAGGTAAACGTATAAGCCAGGGCGACACCGCGATGTATGGCAAAACCACTTATCAAATGATGGAAAGTTACTGGCCCAGTGCGGGAGATCAGCCAAACGCCAGCAAACACGACGTCGAACATTCAAAATGGTACAAAAACGTACACAAGATTGTGTTATCCAAATCGATGAAGGAGAACGGTTTGAATAACACAACAGTTATCAGCGATAATCTTGTAAAACGGATACAGGAGATAAAACAACAGCCTGGTCCGGAAATCCTGGTTTTTGGAAGTCCAACCGCAACCCATTCTCTTATTCAACAGAATTTAATTGATGGTTACTGGCTCTTTGTAAATCCGGTGGTTCTTGGAAAAGGCATTCCGCTGTTTACCGACATTCAAAACAAAATTAATTTAAAATTATTGTCTGCTACTCGTCAATTTTCATGTGGCGTTGCAGAACTGAGCTATCTTGTTGACAATGCCTAATAGTTAATCGGTGACAGCAATCTTGGCACGAAAGGTTTCACCACTAACCTGGTCGTAAACTTCGAACAAGTAAACGCCTTCAGTGAGATCACCCCTCACTATATTTAGTTGATCCACAGAATAGAACTGCATTGACCTTAACTTGCGTCCTGTTAAATCAAGTATGCATAATTCACCAGCTGAAATGTATTTAGTAAATCTGATAACTGAAATGGTCTGCATTGGATTCGGATATATCACAATCTTTCCTTCAGAACCAGCTTTATCAGAAATACCCATGCAATTTGTAACCGTTACCGTAATAGCAAGCCTGGTATTGCTTTCGCGGCATGTTACAGCTTCTGCATAAAAGGTATACACTCCCGCCGAAAGAACCGGCGCCTGGTAAACCAAACCTGTATTCAATACTACATTCGAGCTTGCGCTTCCATACCAAAAAACGTTAGCTGAACTTGTTACAGAAAGCGTTGCGACTCCGAATTCGCAGCGCGTTTTATTTTGATCAGGTGTAATATCAGCAGGAGCATCAGGCGCTGGGCAGGACTCACAAATTGTTTGAACGTTACCAAGGGAACTGGTAACGAAAGGCGCTGTGATCGAAGAACCAAAACTTGTGTCTATGACAACATAATTGCCTGGACTGAAAATAAGGTTGGTGACCTGTACCGGAGCACTCCTTGCAGAACAACTTGTATTGCCAAGTGAATCTGCTTTTATGGTATAGAGATCATAGTTGCCCGGACTAACCATAGAATAGCCGGACAGAATGCAGCCACCCCCGGGATATTCAACCACACTTTGGGCGTAATCATCAAATTGGAAACCATAATTCCTTGTCCAGACCGTATCACCATTTAAATCTGTTTTAATAAGAATATAATCGGCTCCGTGTCCTCCGACGCCCTGGTGCCCACAGAGTAATAAATGATTATTACCGCACCTGCTTAACGAATATCCCCATTGGTTTGTAGCCGGATTTCCGTAAGATTTAGACCAGAGAACATTTCCCATAGAGTCGGTCTTAAAAATCAACATTTTTGTAGTTTCAACCAATCCGCCAACATACAAATCTCCATTGCTTGCGGGTACAATAGAATAGGCGCGGTCATCTCCGCTGGTGCCATAGATCTTCTTCCATTTAAAAATTCCGGAAGCGCTTAGTTTAGCCAACATTACATTTCCCATACTGTTTACAGTTATTCCAGTAACCACAATATCCGTATTGGGCAGCTCTATAACCGAGTAGGCATTATCGTCATCAACCCCACCAAAAGCTTTCGTCCACAAGATGTTTCCGAGTGAATCGGTTTTTACAAGGTAAGCGTCGTTATGCATAGCAGAAGGTTCCCGCGTGTAGCCCGAAAGCAAAAAACCCTTGTCTGCACAACAGAAAACCTTATTTGCAACTTCATGGTCGGCAGAGCCAATCGCTTTGCGCCAGAGTACCTGTCCAGCACTGTTCAGTTTCACCAGGTACATGTCCATCCCACCACTTCCATAACTACTGGATCGTCCGGCCGCTATGATGCCATGATCCTTTGTTTCGCTAACAGTGTAAAGTAAATCAAGACCCGGATCTGAAATTGTTGTTGTCCAAAGTGTATCTCCAAAACGATCGACCCTTAAAATATAAGCGTCGACATCTGAATAACCAGCGTAAACAATCGTGCTATCACTCATAACCGCAGCGCCCCAGAACTCTTCGTAAGCACTGGTACCGTATTTCTTTTCAAACGTATTTTGTGCTGAAACCGGAAGAAAGCTAAGAGCAAACAGAGAAGCGAAAAATATTCTATTAAGTTGTTTCATAGGTAGGGTCTATTTCTTATTTGTATAAACAGTCGGGAACATTAAAAGGTTGGGCAACTTGCCTTAAATATCTAAATTTGTGCCCCATGTTATCATTAGAACCCATCCCCCTGCACCCCGACAGATCAAATAAAATTTACGCATCCGACGATTGTCAGAATCTTTTAAAAATGTGGGAAGAATTTTATCCTGCCATTGGATATCATCTTCCATGGGTTGGATACATTGTAATACAGAATGATCGAGTTGTTGGTTCATGCGCATTTACAGGGCAACCAAAAAACAACAGAGTGGAAATATCGTATTGGACCTTCAAAGAAAACGAAGGCAAAGGCATTTCAACCTGGGCCTGCAAAGAGCTTGTATCCATTGCTAAAAAACAAGACCCGAATCTCGTTGTTACAGCAAAAACAGCACCCGAAAAAAACGCATCTACAACAATTCTGGAACGTAACGGTTTTGTTTTCGCAGGCGTGGTGCAGGATCATGAGATCGGTGATGCCTGGGAGTGGATCTACGAGAAATAAATCTGTTGCCTCCCGCGCAAATCTGTATCTTTATTAATATCATTTCCGGCATGTATCTTATTGGACTTATTATTTACCTGGTGATCTGTTATCTTGTGGCCGATAAAATTGGACGCCATAAAAAAATCGGCTTTACAAAAACATTGATTGCCTGCATCCTTGTCTCCCCATTTGTTGGATACCTGATTGCCGAAGGAAGTGCTACTGCTGAGCCAAGGGGATGTAAATGGTGCGGCAATTCCGAAAACGAAGCCTATTTCTGTGGTGTGTGTGGCAAGAACGAAGAAGGTGATATTGGCCCCCATTTTAAGGATGTCCAAAAATAAAAAAGGGATGGGACGTCTTTCTCACCGTTCTAATTACCGAAGCTGGAAAATTTGCCAAGACAAATGATCCAGGGATTCGAACTCTTTTGGAAAACCGGATAAGATATTATTAAACCCCTTTATGGCTTCAGCATGCCTGAGTCCTGCGTATCAAATTATTCAAGTCCTCCGGACTTAAAATTATCAAGTTCTATTTTAGTATTGTTGACCGCCTAATCCCGAAGGGATTAAATAAACATAAACAAAACAACCTGCCTGGCTAACAACCACAACGTGGTTGAATGTTTAGCGAAACCTAACAAATGTACCTTGGTTATTAAACCCCTTTAGGGTTTCAGTACACCTAGGTCTCACGTTCTAAATTATTCAAGCCCTTCGGGGTTAAAATTGTAAAAATGCTGTTTAATGCTGTTGGCGACCTTAATCCCGAAGGGATTAAATAAACATAAACAAAACAACCTGCTTGGCTAACAACCACAACGTGGTTGAATGTTTAGCGAAACCTAACAAATGTACCTCGTTATTAAACCCCTTTAGGGTTTCAGTACACCTAGGTCTCACGTTCTAAATTATTCAAGCCCTTCGGGGTTAAAATTGTAAAGTTCTGTTTAATGCTGTTGGCGACCTTAATCCCGAAGGGATTAAATAAACATAAACAAAACAACCTGCCTGGCTAACAACCACAACGTGGTTGAATACTTCGCCGCAACTAACATGAAAAGAATGTTGGCAGGAACCTAAATCACATTCTATTTGAAGCAAACCGCTGTTTAAAAAAAGGCCTCGGATTGATCCCGTAATTGCAACAGCTGATCACGAAAAAGAGCTTTTTTGTCAACATTAACAATTTCCAGAGCCCCAATTTCGTTTCTTTGCAGAATATGTCCCTCTTTGTTACCTCTCTCAATTCCGGCAGCAATGGCAACTGCTATTACCTGGGTAATGGCGAGGAAGCCGTTCTGATTGATGCCGGTATTTCCTGCAAAGAAACAGAGAAACGTATGGCGCGCCTGGGACTTCCTATCAAAAACGTAAAAGCCATTTTTATTTCACACGAACACAGCGATCATATCAAAGGCGTTGAAGTACTCTCAAGGAAGCATAAAATCCCTATCTACATAACCGCTGCTACACTTAGTTCTGGCGGACTTAAACTGGAAGAAGCCCTGCTGAATCATTTCAAAGACCATCAACCGGTTAACGTTGGTAACCTGCAGGTAATTCCGTTTTCCAAACAACACGATGCCGCCGATCCTTTTAGCTTTGTGATAAAACACGGGGAAACCTGTGTTGGAGTTATGACGGACATAGGAAGTAACTGCAATAACGTTATTACTTATTTTAAACAATGCCACGCTGTTTTCCTCGAAGCAAATTATGATCACCAGATGCTTATGAACGGCCATTATCCTGCTTACCTCAAAAAAAGAATCAGCAGCGACAAAGGACACCTTTCCAATGATCAGGCAGTTGAACTTTTTACAAAACACCGGGCACCCTATTTAAGTCACGTTTTTTTATCCCACCTTTCAAAAGAAAATAACGATCCCCACACGGCGGCCGCGGCATTTGAGCAACACAGGGGAAGTACGGAAGTAATAGTCGCCTCGCGTTATTACGAAACTCCGGTGTTTCATATTAAAGCGGATAACTCAATCGAAACAAAAGAAATTAATTTGCAGGGGGTACAAATGGCCCTGTTTTAAGAAACCAGCGTTATGCATACGATTTTAAGAACAGATTCTTCAAACCCAGACTTCCAAAACTTAGTGAGAGAACTCGATAAAGATCTTGCGATACGCGACGGTGAAGATCATGCCTTTTTCGCGCAATTCAACAAAATAGCCGCTATAAAACATGTGGTATTGGTTTATGAGAATGGAGAGCCTGTAGCTTGCGGAGCCATAAAAGAATATGAAAACGGGGTAATGGAAGTCAAACGCATGTTTGTACCTCTTTCAAAAAGAAATAAAGGTCTTGCTTCCATAGTATTAAAAGAACTTGAAACCTGGGCCAGGGAGCTGAACTATAAAAAGTGTATTCTCGAAACGGGGGAAAAACAACCGGAAGCTATCCGGCTGTATAAAAAAAACAACTACACTATTATTCCAAATTACGGTCAATATGCTGAAGTAGAAAGCAGTGTTTGTTTTGAAAAAATGCTCGTGTAAATTGAATCGTTTTGTCTTAATATTCGCTTTTACACTAAACGTTCTCTCCCTTGCATCGCAGAACCACATCTGCAACAATAAACTCGACAGCAACGAGAAATTACGAAGGTAAAACTTGTGATTGATGCCCGATCGAAGAAAGTGAAAAGCAGAAAAGTGAAGACAGAACTCAGACCTAATTACGAGTAGATTTTATAATAAATAACACCAGGCGCTTTCTGGTCTAAAAAGTTGCAGGGGATGTGAGCCGGTTGAAAAAGAACATT
>JAEUTM010000414.1 GCA_016788025.1 Bacteroidia bacterium | reverse complement strand
CGGAATGACTGAATCCCCCGGTGGAATAGCCATACCCGATTTTTTTGTCTATAAGTATTTCCTCAAAAAGAGGTGGAAAGCCATAACCCATAGTCACGTAACCGGAACCCTTGTTGAAAGCAGCCTGGCAATAATAGTTTAGTGAAATAAATGTAAGTATCGTTTGAAGTAGAAGCTTTTTGTTCATAGCGTCAAATGTGATCATAATGTAAATAAACCAATAAGCACTGTCGCTAATACGTGTTGCGATGTATCAAGCGCAACTCCATGCCATAACAGTTTTTATCAAGATGAGATTTTGGGTATAATGAAAGTAAAGAAACAAAAAATCCGGTATCCTGCCAATATTTTATTTCATGTTGATAAACTGCAAAGGAATTTCATAATTACCCTTCCTGCAAAGCGCAATGACGGCCTGGAGATCGTCAATATTCTTTGAACTAACGCGGATGATGTCGTCCATGATCTGTGCCGTGACCTTTATTTTGCTATCCTTAATATCCTTCATTATTTTTTTTGACACTTCTTTGTCGATTCCCTGCCTGGCTTTGATGTCCTTTTTAATAAGCGGTCCACTGGGATAGTGCTCTTTACTTTCATCAAGTCCCCGTGGATCCAGTCCTTGTTTGATCATCCTGGAGTGAATGGCGTCTATGATCGCATCCAGTCTCATATCGTTTTCAGTGGAAATGTTGACAACCATTTCCTTTTTATTAAGTTCTATGGTGCTTTTACTGTCCCTAAAATCCCAACGGTTTAAAATGTCTTTTTTCGCTACATTTATAGCATTGTCTAACAATTGAGCATCTAATTTGCTGGCTATATCAAATGAAGGCATACTTGTTATATTTGTTATCCAAAAATAGACAATTGATTTAAATTAAAACAGAACACGCATTTCTTGAAAACAGTTTTCTTATATCTTTCAGTACTTGGCATTTTTCTTTCTTCCTGTAACCTGTTTGACGATAAAGGCGTTCACGTGATCCGGCAAAAAGTGGTTTATGTATCCATGGATCAGCAAATGGAGAGCCAGGCGAGAAGACCACAATCGGATCGGGATACTTCCTATATTGAGTACATTCTCAAAAACTATGACCTCGTAAATATTAAAGATCTCGATTCCAGCATACAGGTTGATCTTCGTTATGCGGATACGAACAATTTCCTGAAAAGAGATTTTTATGATGGATTAAATAATGCTTATTTTAACTGTGAAACCGCTTTAAGAGTGTGCGCAGCTCAATATTATCTGAAACAAATAAATCCGGATCTGAGCATACTGGTTCTGGACGCTTCACGCCCGCAACACATTCAGCAAATGATGTGGGATAGTTTAAAGGTGTTACCCGACAAGAAACCATTTTATCTCGCGCCACCGGAAGAAACTTCTCTTCATAATTACGGGGCGGCGGTGGACGCAACGATTATTGACATGACAACCGGAAACATGCTGGATATGGGCACACGTTTTGATCATTTTGGTGTATTGTCGGAACCGATTTACGAGGAAAAATTCCTCAAAATGGGATTACTGACACAGAAAGCTTATGAAAACAGGTTACTGCTCCGTAAAGTAATGCAGCGCGCGAAACTGAATCCTATCACGAGCGAGTGGTGGCATTTTAGCATCTGCAACAAAGAAGAAGCCGCTAAACGTTTTGCACTAATAAAATAAAATATGGCATTTCAACTGACATCAGAATTCCTGCCAACCGGCGATCAACCGGCGGCCATAAAACAATTGGTAGAGGGCGTGAACTCAAATACCAAACACCAGGTATTACTGGGTGTTACAGGATCCGGAAAAACCTTTACGGCAGCAAATGTGATTGCCAAGGTTGATAAACCAACGCTCGTTCTATGCCATAACAAAACGCTCGCTGCGCAGCTCTACAGCGAATTCAAACAATTTTTCCCGGAAAATGCGGTGGAATATTTTGTGAGCTATTACGATTACTACCAACCCGAAGCGTTTTTACCAACCACCGGAACATACATAGAAAAAGATCTTGCCATAAATGAAGAAATTGAAAAATGCCGCTTAAGCGCTACTTCTGCTTTATTGTCGGGTAGAAGGGATGTGATAGTGGTGTGTAGCGTGAGTTGCATTTACGGTATAGGCAATCCAACGGATTTTAAAAAGAACATCATCGCGATTCACACAGGTCAATTGATTTCAAGAAATAAATTGTTGCACCAGTTCGTTTCGTCTCTGTATTCGAGAACAACAGGAGATTTTAACCGTGGTACCTTTCGAGTGAAGGGTGATACGGTGGATATTAATTTACCCTACACAGACCAGTGTTTACGAATTGGTTTTTTTGGTGACGAAATTGAAACGATTGAGACCTTTGACAACGCCAACAATCGCGTTATTCAGAAGCATGACAGTTTTACGATTTTTCCCGCGAACTTATTTGTTACCGCTCCCGACACACTGAAAAATGCAATCGTCAGCATAACAGAAGATATGCAAAAGCAAGTGGAGTTTTTTATGAAGCAGGATAAAGTTCTCGAAGCAAAACGTATTGAAGAGCGCGTGAACTTCGACCTTGAAATGTTGCGTGAATTGGGATATTGCAGTGGCATTGAAAATTATTCACGGTATTTTGATGGCAGGCTCCCTGGTACAAGACCATTCTGTTTGATGGATTATTTTCCGGATGATTTCCTGATGCTAGTGGATGAAAGTCATGTAACCATTCCTCAGGTAAGAGCAATGTACGGCGGAGATTTAAGCCGCAAACAAAATTTAGTGGAGTTTGGATTCCGTTTACCTTCCGCTCTTGACAACCGCCCTTTAAAATTCGAAGAATTTTATGCTTTGATTAACCAGGTAATATATATAAGCGCTACACCAGCTGAATTTGAATTGAAAGAGGCAGAAGGTGTTGTGGTGGAACAATTGATTCGCCCGAC
>JAEUTM010000166.1 GCA_016788025.1 Bacteroidia bacterium | reverse complement strand
AGTGAAACATAGTAACACCGAGCTTGAAAAAATAGCCGGCCTAACCGGATATAATCGTACAACCTTACTGGCTCTCATCGCCGCAAAAGAAGCGCTTAAACAAGCAAATATCGGTGATGTTAAAGCCGCACGGACAGGATTCATCTCTTCAACAACCGTTGCAGGCATGTGTCATAGTGAGTTAGTCTACAAAGACTTTTTTGCAAAAAATACCAACGAGAATTTTATCGATTCCCATTTTAGTGGCGTTAGCACTAATGATGTGGCTAAGCTGCTAAACATTCACGATTACGTAACAACGATTAGTACTGCTTGTTCTTCAGCAGCGAATGCAGTAATGCTGGGAGCCAGATTAATCAAAAACGGGGTATTAGATCGCGTTGTGGTGGGAGGCGTTGATGCCTTATCAAAATTTACACTCAATGGATTTAATACCTTGATGATCCTGGACACTCAGTGGTGTAAACCATTTGATGAAAACCGTAAAGGACTTAATTTGGGAGAGGGTGCCGCATACCTGGTGCTTGAATCGGAAGCAGAAGTAAAAAAACACAATAAGAGCACCTTTGGAATTTTGTCTGGTTACAGTAATGCGAATGACGCTTTTCACCAGACAGCCTCTTCACCAAACGGCGTCGGTGCTTCTTTGGCAATGAAAAAAGCTCTTACTGTTGCGCAATTGGCGCCTGAACAAATTGATTACATTAATGCACATGGTACTGGCACTCCAAACAATGATTCGTCCGAAGGGCTGGCCATGCAGGATGTATTCAACAATAAGGTACCGAAATTCAGTTCTACAAAAGCTTATACAGGACATACGCTTGCCGCAGCTGCGGCTATTGAAGCGGTAATTTCTCTGCTTTCGATAAAACACAACACTATTTTTCCGTGCCTGAACAGGAGTTCACAAATGAGTGATCTTCACATCACACCGATTTCAGAACTACAGAGTAATGTTGAGCTCAAACATGTGATGTCCAATTCGTTTGGATTTGGAGGCAATTGTTCCACTTTAATTTTCAGCAAGTCTTAGTATGGAAATTTTCATCAATGGAACATCCTGTATTTCGCACTACCAGACTTTCCTGGATGATTATTTCTTTGAAGATGCGAAAACAATTCAGGAAAACAACTTCCTTTTTATTTCTGATCCGAACTATAAAGATTATATCCCTGCAGCAGCCATTCGTCGAACTTCTCATATTTTAAAAATGGGAATTAGCGCTGGTTTGATGTGTGCAAAAAAAAGAGAAGGCCTTCCATTTGACGCCATCATTACCGGCACTGCGATGGGCTGTTTTGAAGACACTGACAAGTTCCTGCGTTCCATTGATGAGAATGATGAAAAGATGCTCACTCCTACTTCATTCATCCAATCCACACATAATACAGTGGCCGGACAACTCGCCCTGCTTCTTAAATGCCATCAATACAATTTTACCTATGTTCACCAGGAATTATCTTTTGAATTTGTATTGCTGGACGCATTAATGTTATTGCAGGAAAAAGAAGCACAGAATGTTCTTGTTGGTGGAGTCGACGAACTTATCCCTTCCTTATGCGAATTGTTCGAAAGAGCAGGTCATATTAAAAAAACAGAAAATCTCGGTGAATCTCTTCGTAACAGTACAAGCAAAGGTTATGTGGCTGGGGAAGGCGCAGCTTTTTTCCAATTAAGTTCCAGTAAACAACCGGGCACTCAGGTTGCACTAAAAGGGGTAAAAACCTCAACCCTGATCGATTCTTCTAAAGCTCTGTCTGAATTTACATCTGATTTCCTGAAAGAAACCGGATTTGGCATTAATGACATCAGCCTGGTATTTTCTGGCATTAACGGTGACATGGAGCTGGATAAAGTTCTGAACGAATACACAAATGAAATTCAGAAACCACTGGCTTCCTTTAAAAATTTATGTGGAGAGTATTTTACCGCATCCGCATTCGCCATGTGGATGGCTGTAAGGTCCATTGAAAAACAAAAAATTCCCGTTGCTGCACTTTATAGGGGCGAGGTTCCTTCCGAACTAAAAAACATTCTTATAATTAATCATAGTTCTGCGAATACTTATTCTCTTCTTTGCATTTCAAAATGCTAAAACATTTTAATATAGTTGTTCTGTTCCTGTTGTGCATTTTTGTTTTACTTTACCTGGGCCAAAGTCAGCATATTTCCTGGCTTTGGTATGTTCTGCTTTCGGTAGTGTTTTTGGTAATAGAATTTTACGGAGCCGCTTACATTCAGTCTGGATTTCATGTGCCAGCTTTTTACAAAGGCAAAACAGAAGAAAAAATTATTGCTTTAACCTTTGATGACGGACCGAACAGCAATACTTCAAAAATCCTGGAGATCCTGGAAAAACACAATGCTAAGGCGAGTTTTTTCTGCATTGGAAAAAATATAAAAGGCAACGAAACTATCTTAAAAAGAACTTTTGAATCGGGACACATCATTGCGAACCATAGTTTTAGTCACGATTATCTGTACGACCTTAAAAATGCGGTTACTTTGGAGCATGACATGCAACAGGCCAATACTGCCATTGAGAATGTAATCGGCAAAAAACCTCTTTATTTTCGCCCCCCTTACGGCGTCACAACTCCCGGCATTGCAAAAGCTGTTAAAAAACTAAAATATCAGGTCATCGGCTGGAACATTCGTTCGCTTGATACAAAGGGCGAAAAGCCTGAAATAGTGCTACAAAGGATAGAACGAAAATTAAAACCGGGATCGATAGTGCTTCTTCATGATACAGTTGCTGGCACAGAAATTGTGGTTGATAAGCTGCTAAACCTTCTGAAAGAAAAAAATTATAAAGTTGTAGCTCTGAACGAACTAATCCAAAAACCTGCATATGCCTAGATTTTTTGCAAGTATAATTCTGATGCTGTTTTCCCACCTGGTTTTTTCACAAGGTGCATTCAAGGCTTTAAAAGACACCGCTGCGTTTAAACAAAAAGTCGATAAAATGTCCTCTTCCACCAATTCCCTGGAAAGTGATTTTATCCAGGTGAAAAATCTCAGCATGTTATCTGAAAAAATAACGAGCAAAGGGCATTTTTGTTTTCAAAAACAGAATAATCTTCGTTGGGAGTATGTTGATCCATATAAGTACGTGATCGTTATCAATAAAGAAAAAATCCTTATTAAAGACGAAAACAGCAAGGTAAAAAAGTACGACATGAATTCAAACAAAGTCTTTAGAGAAATAAACGACATCATGATCTCCTGCGTTAATGGAGACATTCTCAGATCTTCTAAGTTTACTGTTTCGTATTTTGAAAATGACAAAGCCTACAAGCTCGAGCTAATTCCTTTAAACAAAGCCATGAAGGAGAGTCTCAAAAAAATAAACATGTATTTCGACAAAAACGTAACTTCGGTCACAAAACTGGAAATGGTTGAAAATGGAGATGACGTCACAACCATCGATTTCAGTAACAAAAAGATCAATGCGCCAATCGCAGCTGAAAAATTTACTCTTAAGTAGCCTGGCTCTTGTTATAGTAACCGCCTGCTCGCCCACCCTGACTTACAAATCAATGGGTAAAATAAAAGCTGATGAAAACCAGGTTAAATCAATCATTTCCAAAGACAAATCTCTTTTATACAAAGCAAAAATTAAAGTGTACAACAAACGCTACAGTGGCCTGGTGTTGTTGAAACAAGTAGATCCCCAAACAGCCCATCTTACATTTGTTACCGAAATAGGCATGAAGATCTTTGATTTTGAAATAAAGGACACTGCATTTAATCTCGTTTATATTTTTGAACCTCTTAATAAACCAAGAATTATCCGGCTTCTTACGAACGATATGAAGGTAATCCTGATGAGGGACCTCGTTAATAAACAGGCAGAGCTTTATGAAAAATCTGGCAAAAAAATTTTTAGAACTAAAGCAGCTAACAAGACTTTTTATTTCTCTTCCAAACCAAAGCTCATAAACAAAAGCCTTGTAAAAGGAAAACTGCTCACAAAAGAAAAAGTAACGTATCTTTACAACGATAGCCTGGAGGCCAGCCAGATTAAGTTAAAACACAGAGGCTTGGTGCGCGTAAAAATTGATCTTAACAAGGTTTCAGGTTCTTCGAAAACAAATTAATATGAGCACAACTTTACTTGATAATTTCTATAAAGAAACCTCTTCTACTTTCTCTGAAACCAACCAGGAGAATTTTATCTCCGAGATCGCCATAAATCCCGAACATCCTGTTTTTAAAGGCCATTTTGAACAGGTGCCTATTGCGCCAGGTGTATGTCTTATACAGGTTATCAAAGAAATTCTCGCCGAAAAATTTAAAAAGGAACTTTTTATGAGCCATGGCGATAATATTAAATTTCTGGCGATGATCAATCCCCGGGAAACCACAAATTTAAGCATCAGTTTCTCGGTAAAACAGTCGGAAGGCTTTCTGGACGTGACTGCCAGCTATACCCATGCAGGTATTTCCTACGTAAAATTTAAGGGCAAATTCAAAGTCCTAAACTGAGTTTAATCTCCCTAAAATCCGGCTTTTTTGCTATTTTTACGCTCCTCTTTTTAAGAGGCTGTCTAAATTTGATTTTATAAAAGCATTATAGAGGATTTTTGAGTGAGACGAGGCATATTTTGTAGGCATAGTGGGACTAACTATGCCGAAAAATCTAACAAAGTCGCAACCAAAAAGACTCGTACTGGTGAAGTTAAATCGAATTTAGACAGCCTCTAAGAGTCTAAACCGCTATGGGCGAAGAAATGCATCTATTGAATACACGATTTGCAGAAACAAAATGCTGCGTGATTATTCCGACCTACAATAACCAGAAAACGCTCCGGCAGGTTATTGAAGATTCGCTTCGCTACACCAATAAAATAATTGTGGTGAACGACGGTGCTACAGACAGCACTAAGCAAATTCTCGAAAATTTTAATAGTAAAATCATTATTGTTGAACATCCTGTGAACGCTGGTAAAGGAATGGCTCTGAGGAACGGCTTCAAAAAAGCCCTTGAACTCGGTTATGAGTACGCCATAACAATTGACAGCGACGGGCAGCATTTTCCAAGTGACTTTGAACACTTCCTCGATAAAATAAAAGAAGAACCAGGCTCCTTAATCATTGGTGCACGGAATATGAACTCGGAAAATGTGCCCGGAGGAAGCAGTTTTGGAAACAAATTTTCCAATTTTTGGTTTAAGGTAGAAACCGGCATTAAACTTCCCGACACACAATCGGGTTATCGTTTGTATCCAATCAAACGCCTACAGAAAAGTCGTTTTTTCTGTACACGTTTCGAATTTGAGATCGAAGTAATCGTAAAAGCAGCTTGGCGCGGGATCCCGGTAACCTCAATCCCCGTTAAAGTATACTATGCCAAAGGAGCCGATCGTGTCTCCCATTTCAGGCCAACCAAAGATTTTGCGAGGATCTCGGTATTGAACACCTACCTGGTAATACTGGCCTTTGCCTGGTATAAACCCATGCGTTTTCTCAAGGGATTCACACCTGCCAACATCGGCTCTTTTATCCGGAAACACTTTTTTAATAAAGAAGAATCTATTGGTAAAAAATCCATGTCTGTTGCAGTAGGCATTTTTTTCGGAATTGTTCCGATCTGGGGTTATCAATTGGTTTCCGCTATTGCTGCTGCTTATCTTCTGCGTTTGAATAAAGCCATCGTTATTGTCACTGCAAATATCAGCATACCACCGCTCCTTCCTTTTGTGCTTATTGGAAGCGTGCGAACCGGTGAATTATTTACAGGAAAAGAGGTAAATCTGGCCCTGCGTGACATTTCACTCGAAACAATCAGGCTTAATCTTTATACTTATATTGTCGGCGCTTGCATTCTTTCAGTATTGCTTGCCATCATTATGGGTTTATTCACGTTTGTAACCTTAAGTTTAATACGCCGAAAAAAAGGATAGATGCTTATTTTGGCCATATATCGTTTTTTTCAGAAACATAAGTTTCTTCTCCTGGGTATTGTTGTTGCTCTTCTCGGGGTGTTCGCGTGGTTCGGATCTAAGGTCCAAGTCGAAGAAGACATTACTAAGTTTATTCCGCGCGACAAAAAGACCGATGAGATAAATCTGACCCTAAAAAACATGAAGATCAGAGACAAACTGGTCATTCATATTTATCACACCGACAATAAAAGTGAAGATCCGACAGACCTTATGAAGGCTGCGGATTTAATTGCCGATAGCTTGCTGCAAACACAAACAGGTTTTATCAAAGAGCTTAACTACAAAGTTTCGGATGCTTTGATGATGGAAACTTACGAAACCTTCTATAAAAACCTTCCTATTTTCCTCGAAGAAACCGATTACCAGAAAATTTCCAATCTTATAAAACCCGACAGTGTTGAAGCTACACTAAAAAGCGATTACAAAACACTTATGTCGCCAAGCGGCATGGTCCTTGGAAAATTCATTCGCCGCGACCCGCTGAATTTAACGCCGCTGGCACTTAAGAAAGTCCAGAGCCTTCAGTTTGACGAAAATTTTGCAGTGAATGAAGGCTACATCCAAACCCTTGACAAAAAACACCTGCTGTTATTTATTACACCAGCGGTTCCTCCAACCGAAACTAAAACAAATAAAGATTTTATTGCTGCGCTCAGCGGGATCATAACACACACTGAAAAAAATCTTCAAAACACCGTAAAAGTTGACTATTATGGTGCCTCGCCAGTAAGCCTTGGAAATTCTGAACAAATAAGGCGCGACAGTATGTTCACCTCTTTCGCGGCTCTTGGTGTTATCATTATCATGCTGCTTCTTTATTTCAGAAGATTGATGGTTATTTTCTACATTCTTCTTCCGGTGGCTTTTGGTGCGTTATTTTCATTAACCATTCTTTATTTTATCAAAGATCAGATCTCCGCCATTTCATTAGGCGCCGGTTCCATTATATTGGGTATTGCGATTAACTACTCTCTGCATTTTTTTACCCATTACCGGCACGAGCGTTCGGTTGAGAACGTCATTAAAGATCTTACCTTGCCAATGCTAATCGGCTGTGCAACAACTGCTGCTGCCTTGTTAAGTCTTCAGTTCGCGAAGTCGGAGGCCTTGCACGATTTTGGATTGTTTGCAGGTTTCAGTCTTATCGGAGCTTGTTTGTTTTCTATCATCGTATTACCACACCTTTTAAAGCCGGGAAAAAAAGAAACCTTGCGAACCGAACAAGATCATGCTTCATCTTTTGCTGAAAAAGTACTTTCCTATCCGCTCGATAAGAACAAAACGATTGTTCTCATCGCATTTGTATTAACGATCGTATTTGCTTTCTTCTCACGCCATGTGAGTTTCGAAAGTGATATGATGAAAATGAACTACCAGTCTCCGGAACTAAATGCTGCGCAGGAAAGACTGGAATCCATTAATAAAGCGTCTTTAAACACCGTTTACGTTGTTGCCAAAGGTAAAAACCTGGATGATGCTCTTAAAGTAAGTGAAAGGATCAAAGCCAAACTAGAATCTTTAAAAGCAGATGGAGCGGTAGAACGCTTTTCTTCCCCGAGTACAATTCTTGTTTCAGATTCACTCCAAAAAATACGTCTCCAACGCTGGAATTCATTCTGGACAGAGGCAAAAAAGGATTCATTAAAAAAGAACCTGACCGAGCATGGAAAAAAACTCAAATTCAAAGAAGAGGCTTTTTCAGACTTTGAGAACCTGATAAACACATCCTTTAAACCTGTTGAACTTTCAGATCTGGACACCCTTAAAAAACTGGTGGTGAATGATTGGATCACGGAAAATAAGGAACTTACCACGGTTGTTACCCTGGTCACAACTGATCCTTCCCGTAAAGAGGCTATTTACAAAAGTTTTGAAGGCGATTCCCAGGTGTTGGTTTTTGATAAACGTTTCCTTACTAACCGTTTTGTAGAAATAATCGGCTCCGATTTTAACCTCATCCTTTTAATCACAGCCTTGCTGGTATTTGGCTTTATGCTTCTGTCGCATGGCCGCATCGAACTGGCCATTATCAATTTTATGCCCATGTTCATCAGCTGGGTCTGGATCCTTGGTATTATGGGACTACTTGGACTGAAGTTCAACATCATTAACATTATCATCTCCACATTTATTTTTGGTCTTGGCGACGATTACAGCATCTTTATCCTGGACGGGCTTTCCCACGAATATAAATACGGCAAAAAAAATATTGAATCGTATAAAACCTCCATTCTCTTATCTGCACTCACCAATATTATTGGAATAGGCGTGCTGATCTTTGCAAAACATCCTGCTCTTAAATCAATTGCTGCGATTACCATCATTGGAATGTTCACGGTATTATTCATTTCCTATATCGTTCAGCCCCTCTGTTATAATTTCCTGATCCTTAACCGTAAAAAGCGACAGTTGCTTCCATACACCGCAACCAATCTCGTCATCACTGCAATCGGCTTCCTGGTGTTTATTATTGGAAGTCTTTTGCTCTCCGTTTTCGGACTCATTCTATTTTATCTTATTCCTGCCCCACTTAAAAAGAAAAAATTATTGTTCCATACTCTTCTGATGTATATCTGTCGATTTATGATCTACATGTTTGTCAACGTAAAAAAGGACATTATCAACCCTCTGAAAGAAGACCTCTCGAAACCTGCGGTGATCATTTGTAATCATCAATCGCATATCGATCTCGCGATGATCCTTATGCTAAACCCTAAACTTGTTGTTTTCACCAACGATTGGGTGTGGAACTCGCCTTTCTATGGGTACATTGTACGTAACGCCGACTTTTATCCTGCTTCACAGGGATATGAGAACGCACTTGATAAAATAAAACGTTTAACTGAGGATGGTTATTCAGCACTTATCTTCCCAGAGGGTACCCGATCTGTTACCGGAGAAATCCTTCGTTTTCACAAAGGAGCATTTTTCCTGGCTGAACAATTGCAGCTCGATATTCTTCCGATGTTGCTTCACGGCACAGGAGATTGTGTAACAAAAGGTGATTTCCATTTTAAAGAAGGACAACTTAGCCTGAAATTCCTTCCAAGAATCAGTCCCGGTGATTTAAAATTTGGAACTGGTTACAAAGAGCGTTCAAAAAATGTACGCGCTTATATGCGTGATGAATACGAGATTCTTCGCCATCAGAAAGAAACTGTACATTACTTCAGGCCCAGACTAATTAAGAATTATATTTTTAAAGGCCCGGTGCTGGAATGGTATTGCCGCATTAAAACAAAACTTGAAGGCGACTACGAGAATTTTGAAAAATGTCTTCCAAAAAAAGGCAAGATCACTGATGTGGGCTGCGGCTACGGCTTTCTTCCTTTGATGCTTGGATTTATGAGCAGCGAAAGGCAAATTCTGGGAGTTGACTATGATGCCGAAAAAATAAATATCGCCGCTAATTGTATCTCTAAAAACAATAATACCCGATTTGTTCAGGCGGATGTAACTCAGTTTTCTTTTGAAGCATCCGATGCCTTTATTATCAGCGATGTGTTGCATTATCTTCCTCCACAACAGCAGGTTGATTTGATAGAGCGTTGTATTGAAAAACTTAACCCTGGTGGAGTAATGATTGTGCGGGATGCAGATGCTGACAAAAAACAGCGGCACCTGGGAACACGTTATACCGAATTCTTTTCAACCAACTCAGGATTCAACCAAACCAAAGAAGGTGGTTTGCATTTCACGTCGGCTTCGCTGATTAAAAACACCATAGAAAAATACGATTTTCTCGAGCATAGGTTGATTGACGATACAAAGTTCACTTCAAATGTTACATTTGTAATCCAGCGAAAAAATTATGAGCACGGGAAACACATATGATGTGGTAATTATTGGAAGTGGACTTGGAGGCCTTTGTTCCGCTGTTATTTTAAGCAAGGAAGGTCTTAAGGTCTGTGTGCTCGAAAAAAACAGGCAGCTTGGCGGAAGTCTCCAGATTTTTTCAAGGGACAAGGTTATTTTTGATACAGGCATTCATTATATTGGTGGACTTGACGAGGGACAAAACCTGAACCGTTATTTTAAATACCTGGGCTTAATGGATAAGCTTCGTTTAAAAAAACTGGATGAAGACGGCTTTGATAAAATCAGTTTCTATAACGACGAGCAAATTTACAGTCACGCGCAGGGTTATGATAATTTTATCAGGGTCCTTGCTGAAAAATTCCCCGGCGAAGAAAAAAACATAAAACGTTACTGCGAGAAAATCCTTGAAATCTGTAGTTTTTTCCCCTTGTATAATCTTGAAGATGGACAAAAAGATCTGTTCACGGCCAACTTCCTCGAAATGGACACAAAGGCATTTCTTAAGACCGTTACTTCTAACGAAAAACTGCAGAACGTTTTAGCGGGAAGCAATCCTTTATATGCCGGGGAGGCGGATAAAACCCCACTTTATGTTCACGCCCTTGTTGTAAATACTTATATAGAAAGTTCTTACCGTTGCATCGATGGCGGTGCGCAGATTGCAAAACACCTTTCTGATACCATCAAAAAACAAGGCGGTGAAATTTACAACTACAGCGAAGCCAGACATTTTCATTTTAGCGGCGACCAGATCAAAGCCGTTCAGCTTTCCGATGGCCGACTGATTGAAGGAAAAAAATTTATTTCGAATTGTGATCTTGCTAAAACGCTTGATATGATTGGCCCCGGCCATATACGCCAGGCATACAGATCACGCATCAGCAATCTTGAAAATTCTATATCGGCCTTTATTCTTTACATCGTATTAAAAAAAGGAAGCGTTCCTTATTTTAATCACAATCTCTATCATTACGATACGGATGATGTTTGGGATACGCTTAATTATACCGAACAAAACTGGCCAAGAGGTTTTGCTCTTTTTTCTCAGTACTCGTCACGAAATCCGGATAATGCAGACAGTATGATCATGATGGGTTATATGAATTACAAAGATCTCGAACAGTGGTCAGAGACTGTACATATTATTCCTAACATGGAAAATTTCAGAGGGGCCGGATATGAAGAGTTTAAGGAACGGAAAGCTCAACAAATGTTTGACGCCCTTTACAAACGGATGCCGGAACTGAAAGGAAAAGTTGAATCTTATTATACGTCCACCCCTTTAACGTATCGCGATTATATTGGATCCAGGGACGGAACACTTTATGGCATTGCCAAGGACTATAGAGATCCGCTTAAAACATTTATATCCCCTAAAACAAAGGTGCCAAATCTGTTCCTTACCGGGCAAAATCTGAACCTTCACGGCGTGTTGGGAGTTACCGTAAGCTCTGTGGTTACCTGTTCCGAATTATTAGGTCAACAATATCTTATTAAAAAAATTAAGGACAATTCCTGATGACAACCAGTTCTGACATATTGAACAGGATGATCTCCACCGCTGAAAAGGCTGGAAGCTTTATTCGTGAGGAACGAAAAAATTTCAGTTATGGAAATGTTGAAGTGAAAGGTCTGAATGATCTTGTGAGTTATGTTGATCGCGGGGCCGAGGAGATCATTGTAAATGACTTAAGTAAGATCGTTCCCGAGGCTGGTTTTATTGTAGAAGAAAACACTATCGATTCCCGCAAAGAACTTAACTGGATCGTGGATCCGCTGGACGGTACAACAAATTTTATACACGGCATACCCTGTTATGCGGTGAGCATAGCACTTGAGAAGAAGGGTGAAATAATTGCCGGCGTGGTATATGAAGTAAGCAGAGATGAACGTTTCAGTGCGGAGAAAGGAAAAGGATCATTTTTAAATGGATCCCCAATTAAAGTTTCCGAAAGAAAAACACTTTCTGAAAGTTTGATCGCTACAGGATTCCCTATTTACAATTTTACCAGACTAGAGCAATACCTCGGCGCCTTAAAATTCTTTATGCAAAACACCCATGGGCTTCGCCGGATCGGTTCTGCAGCTTCAGACCTTTGTTATCTTGCCTGCGGAAGAGTAGATGCATTTTTCGAATATAATCTTAATCCCTGGGATGTTGCAGCCGGTGCTCTCATCGTAAAAGAAGCCGGCGGAGTGGTTAACGATTTTTCAAAAGGCAACAACTGGCTGTTTGGCAAAGAAATTTCCGCCTCTAATCCTTTGCTTGAAGAGGAATTCAACACCGCTATCAAAAAATTTTTTTAGTAAAAATCCGGCATTCAAACTGAATAGTTTTCTCGGTTCTTTTTTTTCAAACAAACATGTTTAAATTGTTGCACGTGCCAAAATATATTGT
This sequence comes from Bacteroidia bacterium, assembly GCA_016788025.1. Taxonomy (GTDB): domain Bacteria; phylum Bacteroidota; class Bacteroidia; order B-17B0; family Aurantibacillaceae; genus Aurantibacillus. The sequence continues at coordinate 3,681 of JAEUTM010000166.1, read as the reverse complement.
ATTTTGTCCGGGTAAAATAACTAACAATCAAAAAACAAAACCTCCGCCGACCACTATATCTTTATGAAAAAGAAGACTAACAAGGCCTCAGACAACACCCAAAACAAAAAAAAATCAAATCTCAACTGGAAAAATAAACGTGAACTCATATCAAAATCAATTGCACTGGAAGTAGACCTGCAGAACAGGCAAATCTTCTTTGATTCAGACATCAGTCAAAAATTGCATTTTGATTTCGCGACTAATAATGTCGATCAGCTCATTAATACTTACCTCGATCCCGAAGATTCAGAAGAAGTTATCAAACTCTTAACGGAAGCAGAACGCGGCTTGGAAAAACCGATTCCATTTCATTTCATACATCCCGTTACTTCACGCGCATTTAAGTTTGAATACAGGTACCAAATCATCTATGTGAAGTATGCCTCAACACGTTTGCAGGGAGAGCTCGTAAGAACCTGAGAACTTTACCGCACAAATGTTTGTTCAGATTTCCAAAATCTAAAAAAAACTTTTGTGCGATTCTATTTTCGTTAAAACTCCCTCAATGCTCGTCTGCAAAGGAATGCAGAATGATCGCCCCCAAAACATCTGGATTATCCTTTGTTAAATTTATTCCTAAAACGATTTAATCAACTATCTTTGATTATAACAACACCTATCCAATGAATAAAAAATTTACTTTTCTAAACTTTTTACTTCTCGTGAGTGTGTCAGTTGTGCGATCTCAGATCACACCAATTGCAGTTTCAAATCACAATTATGATGCGGTTGCCGAAGCAACCACGGCCACAGCGCATACCTCTGGCGCTTTGGATGGCAGCGATTACATTCTTTACAGCCAGGCATATGGTAGCAACTTCACAGGGGCTCTCGGTTTGCCCAACAGTGGAACGTTTAGTTCAGGAAATTATACTTTCCAGATGGCGCCATACACAGGTAATAATGTGATCTTTCTGCCGGCAAGCCAAATCGACTCGCTGATTCTTACGACACCTGCGGCATACGCAGGTCTTAGTTTGCTGTGCTTTTCTACCGAAGGGAACGGAAGTATGAATGTAACGATTCGTTTTACAGACAATACCACACAAACTATCTCCAACCAGTCACTTACCGACTGGTTCGGGACCGGCAACACCATTGCCAGTGGATTTGACCGTGCGGGAAGAACAAGCGGAACTCCGAGTTATAACTCCACTAACCCCAAGGCTTTTTACATTGACATTCCAATTCTGTGTACCAACCGTTCGAAAAACGTCAAGAATATTAAATTTCAGAATACGTCAACCGGTGCGCGCGATGTAATTATGGCGGTATCGGGAGCTCCTATGCCTACTTTTAGTGTTGGTGTTAATCCTGTAACCTGCCAGGGAGGAACCAATGGAAGCGCCTACGCAATTGTATCAGGAGGTATTCCACCATTTACATATACATGGAATACAACACCGGTGCAAACAGCAACCAGTGTTACGGGCCTGTCGGTTGGAGTTTATAGTTACACAGCCACAGATGGCGGTTTGTGTCCAATTGCCGGCACCTTTGCCATCACGCAGTCCCTGCAAACACAACCTTCTCTTTCTGTAACCGCAAGTTTTTACACGATCTGCGCGGGAACTACTGTTACTTTAAATGTAAGCGGCGCAAGCACCTACACCTGGGATAACAATACCAGCGCTACATCTGTCACACAAGCCCCGTCGGTAAGCACAACTTATACCGTGGGAGGCCTTACTTCAGCAAACTGTTTCCGCACTGGCAGCCTGAACATTACTGTTAATCCACTCCCAGTGATAAACTTCACGGCACCGGCCGCCATGTGTATTAATGCTCAGCAGCTAACGCTTACCGCGAGTCCGGTCGGCGGCGGATATGTGGGCCAGGGGGTTTCGTCAAATATTTTCTCACCGGCATCTGCTGGTGTTGGAACAAAAACACTTTCATACACTTACACCGATGGCAATAACTGCACTTCCAAAGTAGTCAATACCATTGTAGTTAATGCTTTGCCGGTTGTTACATTCACGCTTGCTGCAAACACCCTATGCGCCAATTCACCCAGCTTCGTCATGAACGCCAGTCCTGCCGGAGGCACCTATACGGGAACTGGGGTTTCGGGAGATGTCTTCAGCCCATCAACTGCTGGCAGTGGCACAAAAACAGTGTATTACGAATACACAGACGCAAACAATTGTACATCGAGCATAACGTCTTCGGTAATTATTTTTGCAGTTCCAAACGTGACTATTGTAACCAACAAAAAAGTCTACTGCACCAACACAAACAGCTTGTATTTTAACGCGTCGCCAAGTGGTGGTACCTATTCTGGCCCTGGTATCAGTCCTACCGGTGCATTCAGTCCTACGTTGGCCGGTGCAGGTAACCATACAATTACGTATGCTTATACAGATGTTTATGGCTGCAGCAACACTGCCGCCATGACACTGACGGTTAACAATTGTAACGGACTCAACGAAAGCCCTTTCGATTCATACCAGGTACAAGTATTTCCGAACCCTACCTTTGGATCCTTTATAGTCAAAAGCTCCGAAAATATCAATCTGAAAATTCTGAATGATTTAGGCCAGCTGGTAAAAGAGTTAAGCCTGAATGAAGGAAATAATCACAACGCGCGTGTAAATGATCTTTCTCCGGGAATCTATTTTATGACTGTGGAAAATGCACCGGCTGCAATTACAAAAAAGGTAGTTCTGCTCAGATAGGGGGATATTTCAACATTAAAGGACCGTTAGACTTCGTTTAACGGTCTTTTTTTTAAGTGAATCTTTTAACTACCTTTATTTGGCAAACAAAACCTCTTAAATTGAATAAAATGAAAAAGACTCTTTCTTTTTTTTGTGGGTGGATGATATTAGCTTGCAGCGGAACCGCCCAGACCTTCACCTTAAAAAGCACTGACCTGAGTGGACAGGCTACTCAGAAACAATTTTACAATGGCATGGGTTGCACAGGTCAGAATATTTCACCACAACTTTCCTGGGAAAATGCTCCTGAAGGAACTGCTTTTTTTGCAGTAACCATGTATGACAAAGACGCTCCTACCGGCAGCGGATTCTGGCACTGGGTAGTATTTAATATTCCGGCAACCATGACAGAATTAAAATCCGGAGCAGGGGACGTTAGCAAAAAAATGCTTCCAAAAGAAGTGATACAAAGTATTACAGATTTTGGCAAACCTGGTTATGGCGGACCATGCCCTCCTCCTGGCGCACCACATCAGTACCTCTTTACAGTATATGCATTGAAGAGTAAAATTGATTTGGATAAAAATGCGTCGCCAGCAATGGTAGGATTTTACCTGAACAACAACATGCTCGCAAAAGCATCGATTGTGATGTACGGCAAACAATAGTAAAAACACTTAATAAAGAGGCCCGTTGTTAGTCGCAACGGGCCTTTTTTATTCCTTAATAAGCCGCTGGGTCTTCGTTTGGTTTCCCCAGGTAAAATTGATCAAATATAAACCACTGGGAAAATCCCTGAGATCCAAATCTACCTCCTCTTGCACTCTAGTACTATAATCTGCAGACAGAAGTATTCGTCCAGTTAAATCAATTAGCCGCACTTGCAAATTTGGTATCATAGGACCACGGAAATGAATAAAATCTTTTGTTGGATTTGGAAATATAACGATGTTATTCTCATTGATTGCATCGTTATTCA
>JAEUTM010000059.1 GCA_016788025.1 Bacteroidia bacterium | reverse complement strand
GGTGAAATACAAGACTGTCTGTAAACGTATAAAAAGACGAATCGGCTGTTTGAACAGTAGCCACTGGATTGTCACCATTGAGCGTAACGAACTGTACGTTAAAAATCATATTACCATTGGTGTCAATTTTAGCGATAAAATTATTTTGAGTGGAGTAATAAACATCACAAAACGATTCCACGCCAACAACTATTAATTTACTATCGAGAGTTTTATAGGATTTATGTATGGTGTTATAACCAAGGGCCGATGTCTGAAATTTTACATTTCCATTAATACCCATCTTATACAAATGGCATAGCCCAAATGCGCTACCCTTTCTTAAGGTAGAAAAATAAAGATCACCTGAAATTTCAGCAACTGCTGGGTTTGGAAATTGATTATCTGTATGAAAAGCCCTATTGCAATCGTTTTGGGAGAGACAGCTACAAACTTCTATCAGCAGTAAAACAAGTAGAATTTTTTTCATGGTATTGGGTAAAAATGTTATGTCAAAGTTAAGATCGCTATTTAGTTAGTTGAAATCGTTTTGACCGGCTATACCTTTTGTTTTACAAGTGGTTAAGAATACCCTTATACTAGTCAATATTTCACCAGTTTCCTGATCAGCACCCCCTCATTTGTATGACATTTCAAGAAGTATACACCAGATTGCCAATTCTCCCCGAATTCGAAATCTCTTCCGGCAACAACTTCCTGTAAAACAATCGCGCCCGTTGAGTTGTAAACCTCAATGTTTTGGATCTCCTTCTCAGAATTTAAGTGAAAGGAATTCGAGAAAGGATTGGGGTAAACGGCAACCTTTGTCTCATCTTCTATCAGCTCGTAAATACCTGTTGGTAGAACAAGAAGAGTGTCACAATATGCATCGTTATTGATATTATTATCATTTTGTCCATTCGGAATTGTTGTAAAAAGGCAAATATACCATTTTCTGGATTTGACATCTCCAGACCATTTAGGTTGACCATTAAAACTTCCAGTATTGATGGACAACGCAGTTCCTGGAGAAATAGTTGTATCATAACGCTTATGAAACAATATGTAACAGGGTGGCATAAACGCATAATAATTAAGAAAAAAACTTTTGACTGAATCTGGTCCAAAATTTTTTACTGTAACGTTCAAATCTATTATGGGAGTAGGAAAATCACTTGGACCTAGACTTGAACTTACCACGCTGTAATTTATAACCCCAATGTCCTGCGATGGGGTTAGCGAACCTGTGATGTCAAGACAGAAAATACCCGAAAACCAATACTCTGTAGTGGTCTTACTGTAACATGTAGAAACAATGTTCACCTTATTTCTATTATTAACAGCTATACCAGTTGGCCTCACCCCTTCAAAATCTAGAGTTGTTTGATGCAAGACCGAAAACGAAGAATCGAGAAGTGCATAGAATGGTTTCTTTAAAGCTCCAGTAACACCGGTTACGTATACCGAGTCATTTCTCAGGGCAAAATCTGTGATGGTATAACTGGACGTTGCTAAACTTATATTAGATCCGGCCTTTAAGGTCAGACTGGAATCGTATCGTTCAACAACACCCGTGGCTCTGAGCGTATAAAAACCATTTGATATTTCAATAAACTTGATATTTCCGCCCGAACTCGTCTGGGAATTTAATATAGTACCAGATGTAGACAGCACGACGTTCTTTCGCACTCCGCCCACAGTGGCGTTAATTAAGAGATTTCCATTATTCAGGGCAAGCAAGCCTGTCACGGAACTTATGCTTGCATCCAGCGTAAAAGTTGTAGCGACTTGTCCTGAAGCAGTGCAGTGATAAAGCATGTTATAAGCAATCAGATAATAAGAACCGTCCGGGTGTTGTGTAAGTCCTATGATTTTAGGGCTCCAGGAACTCCCTGTTAAAACTACGGTATGAAATAGAACATTTCCATTTGTGTCAAGCTTTGTGATATATTCCCAGCTACTGGTTTGATCGCAGGACTGTTGATCGAAACCACAGAATACAACCGCTTTGTCGTTAGTAGTGATTACTTTACTAAAATCTTTTACCTGTTTGTTCCCCACCAGTGTTTTGAAAATCTTTTGAGACAGCTCGTTTGTGCCCGTCAGGCTGAGTTCATGTTGGCAACAATAACTTTTCGAAATTTTTGGGTAATAGAATTTAGAATTAATCGAAACAATGCCTCCAGTTTTATCTATACCTTCATGCTCCGCCATGTTTAAATTTTGTGAATTAAGGCTGAAAACGAGTAAAATAGCCCCTAAATGGAGTAGAATTTTAGTCATGGCTTGGGATTTTATAATAAATTTACGAAAATTTTGAAGATACACAACATGAAGATTTTGATCACCGGCGGCGCTGGATTTATTGGTTCACATGTGGTTCGTTTGTTTGTAAACAAATACCCAAATTACACGATTCAAAACCTCGACAAACTGACCTACGCCGGCAACCTGGCGAACCTCACGGATATTGAAAATAAACCAAACTATAAATTTATTAAAGGAGATATTGTAGATGCTCCTTTCATTAACAATCTGTTTGACAAAGAAAATTACGACGCTGTAATTCACCTGGCGGCCGAAAGCCACGTTGATCGTAGTATTACCAATCCTCTGGAGTTTGTAATGACTAATGTGATTGGAACCGTTAACCTGCTTAACGCCGCAAAAAGTCTTTACAAAAAAGACGGGGCCAGCTTCACTAAATTCTACCATGTGAGTACCGACGAAGTATACGGAGCACTTGGAGAAGAAGGGATGTTCACTGAAGAAACTTCCTACGATCCTCACAGTCCCTACTCTGCTTCAAAGGCCAGTAGCGATCATTTCGTGCGGGCTTATCATGATACGTATGGATTACCGGTGGTCATTTCAAACTGCAGCAATAACTACGGGCCAAATCATTTTCCTGAAAAATTAATCCCTCTTTGCATTCATAATATTAAGATGAACAAACCTCTTCCTATTTATGGAAAAGGTGAAAACGTTCGCGATTGGCTCTTTGTAGAGGACCACGCTACAGCAATTGATACGGTGTTCCATAAAGCTAAACTAGGTAGTACTTATAACATCGGCGGCCATAACGAATGGAAAAACATTGACGTGATCCGTTTATTATGTAAAGTGATGGATAAAAAATTAGGACGTCCTGAAGGCACTAACGAAAAACTCATCACCTTTGTAAAAGACCGCGCTGGCCACGATTTACGTTACGCCATTGATGCAACAAAGTTAAAGAATGACTTAGGCTGGGTTCCCTCGGTAACATTCGAACAAGGCCTTGATCGCACAGTAGACTGGTATCTGAAAAACGAAGAATGGCTGAACAATGTTACTTCCGGCAACTACGCCAAGTATTATGAGGAACAATACACTAAGCGTTGATTATTACGAGTTGTTTATTACGAGTTTAACCCGAAATAAATAATAAGCAATAATTAATCTGAGGATTTCATCACCATCTGATGCGTATGGCGACTGCGTTGCTCTATCAGGATAATCTTATTTTCGCTTAGCCTTGCCACTGTTTCCGGGTCGTAATTACGAATGGTCATTAACTGTACCCCGGTATTGTAAAGTACTTTAAAATGCTGTTGCAGGTCGGCTAATAGCGGTTCGATCTTTTGAGGATCATTATCGGTACAGACACTGAAACTTATCGCTGAATTCTGCATCATGTGTATGTGTGCATTGTATTTGGAGAATAAATTAAAGATTGTGCTTAGGTTCTCTTCGGCTATAAAACTGAAATCCTTTGGCTGGATAGAAAGAAGAATCTGGTTCTCTTTAAAAATGTAACTGGTTACACTATTCCCTTTATTTCCATCTTTTATGGTTGTTCCTGCCTCAGCTGGCTTTAAAAAAGACTTTACATGCAGGGGAATATTTTTGTTCTGCAGAGGCTTTATGGTTTTTGGATGAATGACGGAAGCTCCATAGTAGGTTAATTCAATAGCATCGTGGTAGGTTAGATCGTCGATCTTTTTTGTATTCTTAAAATATTTGGGATCTGCATTTAAAACACCTGGCACATCTTTCCAGATAATAACTTGTTTTGCATCAATAAAATAGGCAATTAAGGCCGCTGTATAATCACTTCCTTCACGACCCAATGTTGTGGTGTAATTTTCAGACGTACCACCTATGAAGCCTTGCGTGATTACCAGCTGGTGCTTTTGCAAGGCCGGGATAAGTTCTTGCCGTGCGAGGCGTCCGCTTAATTCATAGTCCACTTTGCCTTCCCTGTAAGAATTATCTGTTTGAATAATTCCCCGGGCATCCATCCACTTATTCTGCACTCCCTGGGCGTTTAAATAGGCTGAGACGATCTTGGAGGAGAGAATCTCGCCCTGCGATACCAGTTGATCATAGTGATGATTGTAAGAAAAAGAGGGATCTTCTTCCAGCGCCCAGATCAATTCCACAAATACATTTTCGATATCATCGTAGATAGCCGCTTTCGCATCGCTGAAGAGTTGTTTCAAGATCTCAAAATGATAGTTCTTAAGTTCAGCGAGAATTTCATCAACGCTACCCTTCCTGTAGAAATATGCATTTACAAGTTCTTCAAGCTTGTTGGTTGTTTTTCCCATAGCAGATACCACTACCACTGTCGGCTCCCTGGCAAATTGTTTCACTATTGAGCAAACATTCTTTACAGAATCGGGATCTTTAACAGAAGCACCACCAAACTTAAAAACCTGCATAATTAATTTTGAGCAAAGGTATAAAAACAAAAAAACCATCCAAGGTGGATGGTTTTTCATTTTCAAAATTTCTTAATTATTGACCAGGTTGTGCTGGTGCTTGTTGAGGCTGTGCGCCAGGGCCAGCAGGTTGTTGTTGAGCAGGCGCTTGTTGAACAGGAGCCGCTACTGCTGTTGCAGCTTTGCGTTTTGTTACAGAACCGTTATCATCACTGCTTGAAGAAGACGTAGAGCCTTGTGGTGACATCCAAACACTGAACACGATTAGCGCGATGGCCAAACCCCAGGTTGCTTTTTCGATAAATTCGGTACCACGTTTTACACCCATAATCTGGGTAGCTGCGCCATATTGACTTTGAATTCCACCACCTTTTGAGTTCTGAATTAAAATTACCAAAACCAGGAGCACACACACAATGATTAATAAAACTGAGAGAAAAAACATGTTATTTCTATTTATTGGTTATTTTTTAGTTTTTGAATAAGACCTGCAAAGTAAGCACTTTTTTGGGGATATTTCAAACTTAATATTTCATAAGCCCTAACTGCCTTATTTACACTACCTTGCAAAGCATAAATCCTTGCCAGGGTCTCTGTTACCAGGTGTTCATTTTCCAACAAGCTCTCTTTTGCTTTGTGGTCAGCCGCATAAAATTTCTGCTCTTCCTTTTGGCGTATAATTCCCGGATTGGTTTCTATGATCCTATCGATGATTGACTTATTCTTTTCTTTACGCGCCTGCACTTTTACAACCTCTTCTTTTGCCTTTTCCTCTTTCAGGTTTTGTTTTTTAGCGATCTCGCTATGTGCTTGTTCCTCTATTTGTTCATATGACTGGCCATTGTTCTTTTTAAGATAGGTGAGCCAGTCGCCAAAACTTTCAGGATTTTCACGCGCTGTAACAGGATTTTCAATTTCGGGAACTTTTAGAATCTCCTTTTCAACGAAGGCGACAACAACCTGTTTTCCTATTTCTTTTTCAAGAACTTCTTCGGGTATTTTATTTTTAACCGGAAGAGTTTTCTCCACTGGTTCAGTAGCAATTTCAACCGCTTTTAAGATGTCAGATTCTACTTTAACCTGTTCTTGTTTTTCAAGTTCCACTGGTTTTGCAATTTTTTCTTCAGACACAAGAAGTGATTCCTGACTTTCTATCGCGTGGATAAGATTAAAGAGATGACTGCGATTGTTGCTTACAATGGCCGTCTTTTTAAGGCTTTGCTGATACGCAGCAGGGTCCCACTTTTTAGAGGCGATGCTCAAAAGCATATGCGCTGACTGGAAATAGGGAAAATCAGTCACAAGCTTCTGTAACTGCTCAACCGAGGTCTTTTCAAGTGCCTGGGGCTTTTGGATATATTTTATCAGCTCAGCGGCCTGCATTTACCAATCGTTGAACGCGCGGTTAAAAATATCTTCTGTGATCTGCCTGTAAATTTCCTGCACTAACTCTGGCTCCTTAGCCGAAATGCTTTCGGAACTTTTGTAATCTGCAAAACGTGTAAAGGTTTGCTCGAAGTTTTTAGCCTGTTCAAATTTATTGAAATATACCACTTTCACAGAAATTGTCAAACGGTTCATACTCGCCTGATCATTAGTCTGGATAGCAACCGGAGCCACGTTGTAATCGGCAATGTATCCTTCAAACTGCAGGTCGCCGTCCTGTCGTACCAAAGCAAGATTTGTTTGCTGCGAAACCACGTCGCGCAATTTTTCTGTAAAACGCTGCGATAAACTTGGTGCACCAAGACTGGTGTTGTTTGTAAAAAAACCAACGCTTATTGTTTTTGCTTCTACTGGAATTGTAGCGCCGCTTAAGGACACATGCGGTTTGCAGGAGGCGATTAAAAATCCTGCTATAAGAACGAAACTATATTTTAAAAAATGTTTCAAGCGTAAGGTTTAATGTTTCAAGTTAAATGTTTCAAGTTTGAAGTTCAATGTTTCGTGTTATTTATTCCGGGTTTGAATCATTTTTTCTTGACTCTGTTCTTGATTCTTGGCTCTTGGTTCTTGATTCTTGGTTCTTGATTCTTGGTTCTTGATTCTTGGCTCTTGGTTCTTGGCTCTTCGTTCTAATTACTCCTCTATCGCATACTCATTAATCTTCCTGTACAAGGTGCGTTCACTTATGCCAAGTTCCTTTGCTGCATTTTTACGTTTGCCTTTATGTTTGCGAAGCGCTTTTTTTATCATGTCGATTTCCTTGTCCTGCAATGAAAGTGTTTCTTCCACCTCAATCACCTGTGAAGACTGGTTATTATGAGGCATTGGCGAATGGATGGTAAGAGTGCCGTTATGGGATTCGTCCACATCATTGTATCCTCCGTTAAGAATCTGGACATTATCCGGATTAACAGGATTAACCTTCACACTTTTTCCGGACACCAGGTCGAACACAATTTTCTTAAGATCATTTATTTCTGCACGTGTATCTCTCAGTACTTTAAAAATTATTTCGCGATCGTTTTCAAAAGAAGAGTTACCTGAATCGGTTCTCACTACCGATGGAACATTGTTGGAATTGTATTGCGGAAGGTATTTTAATAAGGTCTCTGCATTTATCTCGCGATTCTTTTCGATAATGGAGATTTGCTCTGCAATATTCTTTAACTGACGGATATTTCCCGGCCAATAGTAACCGACCAATACTTGTTCTGCATCCGGGTTGAGTTTAACAACCGGCATTCTGTATTTTGCCGCAAAATCGCTGGTAAATTTCCTGAAGAGTAAGTGAATGTCTTCCTTACGTTCGCGAAGCGGTGGCAAGTAAATAGGAACAGTATTTAAGCGGTAATAAAGATCAGCCCTGAATTTTTCTTTTTCGAGAGCCTGGTAAAAATTAATATTCGTTGCAGCAACTACGCGCACATCGGTTTTTTGAACCTTACTGCTTCCCACTTTAATATATTCCCCGCTTTCAAGTACACGTAACAAACGGGCTTGTGTTGCAAGTGGAAGTTCTCCAACCTCATCGAGGAAAATGGTTCCGCCATTCGCCACTTCAAAATATCCTTTGCGTGCTTCGGTAGCCCCTGTAAAAGCTCCTTTTTCGTGCCCGAACAATTCGCTGTCTATCGTTCCTTCGGGAAGTGCACCACAGTTAACAGCAATGTATGGTCCGTGTTTTCTTGCGCTGTTCTGATGAATGATTTGCGGAAATACTTCTTTACCCGTACCACTCTCACCGTTAATCACCACGTTAAGATCTGTAGGTGCCACCTGGCGGGCAATATCAACGGCACGCTCCAGTAAAGGATTGTTGCCTATAATTCCGAATTTTTGTTTTAAATCTTGTGTGTTCATGTTAAGTCTTTTGTCTTTGAACCAAGAGTCAAGAGCCGAGAATCAAGACGTGAACCAGGAAAACAAGAAGTCATTCTTGGCTCATGGTTCTAGGCTCCTGGCTCTATCCCACAACTTCCCCGATCAATGTACTTGTAGTACACCTGTCCACCATCACGTTTACGTAATCTCCTTTTTTATGATTGCCTTTTGGAAACACAACAACCATATTCTGGCTGTTACGTCCCATTAGCATTTCTTCGGATTTTTTTGAGAATCCTTCGATTAATACTTTATGTACCTTACCTACTCCTTCTTTTGCTTTCACAGCGCTGCTGTCGCGTTGCAAAGCCACAACCTCAGCTAAACGGCGATTTTTAACTTCTTCGGAAACATCGTCTTTGTATTTACGCTCTGCAAGCGTTTTTGGACGTTCGCTGTACGAGAACATATAAGCATAGTCGTATCCTACTTCCTTCATCAGGCTAATTGTTTCCTGGTGATCTTCTTCCGTTTCTCCGCAAAAGCCTGTGATAATGTCTGTACTGATACCGCATCCGGGAATAATTCTCCTGATAGCTGCGATCCTTTCGAGATACCACTCGCGGGTATATCCACGGTTCATCCTATTAAGCACTTTACTGCTTCCGCTCTGCACCGGTAAATGAATATTGTTACAGATGTTTTCGTATTTGGCCATCACTTCCAACACCTCATCCGTCATGTCTTTGGGATGAGAAGTGCTGAAACGCACACGAAGATCAGGATTCACCAAAGCAACCATTTCCATCAACTGCGCAAAATTTGTGCTCGCTGCTTTTTGTTCGGGTGTAAGGATTTCTTTTTTCAGACCACCTCCGCTGTATAAATAACTATCAACGTTCTGACCTAAAAGTGTTACTTCACGATAACCAGCTTCAAAAGCTTCTTTACATTCTCGCACAATACTTTCAGGGTCACGGCTTCGTTCACGACCACGTGTAAAGGGCACTACACAAAAACTGCACATGTTATCGCAACCACGCATAATGCTTACAAAAGCACTCACACCGTTTTTATCTAAACGTACTGGTGCGATATCCGCATAGGTTTCTTCTTTACTTAAAATAACATTGATTGCTTTTTGTCCCCCCTCGGCTTGCTCTATTAAATTAGGCAAATCGCGGTAAGCATCCGGTCCAACCACAATATCGACCAGCTTTTCCTGCTCCAGGAATTGTGATTTTAAGCGTTCAGCCATACAACCTAACACTCCGATAAGAGCCTCGGGCTTATCTTTTTTAATCTTTTTGTAGTCCTGTAAACGCTGGCGCACACGGTTTTCCGCATTGTCGCGGATAGCACAAGTATTCACAAAGATCACATCGGCCTCTTTATAATTCTGGGTGGTTGTGTATCCTTTGTCTATAAGGATGGAAGCCACGATTTCGCTATCCGCAAAATTCATCTGGCAGCCATAACTCTCTAAAAACAGCTTTTTTCCCTCAGGGTTTTTCGTTTCACGCATTAAAGCCTGTCCCTGGATGTTTTCATCTATAATTTTGGTCTCCTGGTTCATTTTTGATCAGGCAAAGGTACCAATAAAGTGACAAATTGGCATAATTTTAACGTTTTTAGGGCTTATTTCTTGTAAATTGTTATTTAATAAAACCATTTAGTTGGAATTTTGCTGAATTATTTTTTTTCTTTGCCAAAATTTTGACGGGACCTACTATTCTTTTTGGTCTCGAAATGTGTACATATATATAAGGTATGAGTAAAAACTTAGTTATTGTTGAGTCACCCGCAAAAGCCAAAACCATAGAAGGATTTTTAGGGAAAGATTTCACCGTGAAATCGAGCTTTGGCCACGTGCGTGACCTTGTGAAGAAAGGATACGGTATTGATGTTGAGAAAAATTTTACCCCGACATACGAGGTTCAACCCGAAAAGGAAAGAGTTATTGCAGAACTGAAGAAACTAAGTAAAAACGCAGAGACCGTTTGGCTGGCTTCCGATGAGGACCGCGAGGGAGAGGCGATCAGCTGGCATTTATTCGAAACGCTGGGTCTGGATAAAAAGAAAACCAAACGCATTGTATTTCACGAGATCACCAAGGGCGCTATCCAGAATGCAATTGCTAATCCGAGGGAAATA
>JAEUTM010000057.1 GCA_016788025.1 Bacteroidia bacterium | reverse complement strand
ACTTGTAACTTCGTAAAAGGTATTTCCTCTTTGGGTTTTGTTTTTTAGATCAACGGTAAAGGTTCCCTCGGAAGGATTTGGATATATGTGTATACCAACAGCAGCGCCTGTTTCGTACTCTTCTGCTCCTGTGATTTCCTCCCGAAATGCAGCAGAAATTCCATCCACCCGGAGAGCAAAAGCGTTTCTGTGCCCCACTAAACCGGTAGAAATGAGAGTACCGTAGGTAGATGTGAAAGCATAGTCATCTAACTTTCCATAATAAGATCCTACAACATAACATTTACCATCTGTTCCCGTGTACACAGATTCTGCTTCATGCGAAGCATCATTAGAAAGGTCGGCAGTAGCGTTGCGTGAAATCGCTGCCCCTGGCAGGGTATTGTATATCGCAACGTAAGTATGGAGCCCCGTCAATACGGGCAAGGTAGAAACATAACCTAATGGAGAAAAACCTGTTAGCGAAAGAGCAGCCTTCATATACGTTCCAACAAAATACACACGGCCGTTTCTTACGCTTACCGATTTACCGTAGGCATTGCTACCGGCAACAATACCCGTTCTTGCCCAACAACTTCCTGGTGCAAAACGCATCATATAAGCTTTATCGCCGCTACCCGCAGGATATATTAACCCTAACCCGGCTTGTTGAAAAGCGTTGGCACTAAAGGGTGGTGCCGCTTTGTACGATCCGGTAATGTAGGGAATGTTAGTAGCATCGTCTACAGTAATCCCTTCTCCAGTCATATTTGTTGAGCATTCGCCTTTCAGGGCAAAATTTACATTTAAAGGAGCTGCGCCAATGTCTGAGCATTTAAGCAAAAATGCGTCTGTATTTCCAGCGCCAGCTGCTGCCGTTATTAATGTGGGCACACCCGGAAATTGCACGTCTTTCCGAAAATCACCAATGGCCCACAATGTGTTGGAGCTTTCGCGATAGTCCATATCGTTTATGCGGTTTGCAGCGTTAGACGGAGCAGTAGCCATTAATGCAGAAGCCGGACTACCGATGCCAGTGGGAAAGTAATTGTACTTTGCAATAAATGAAGATGGTGCAGAGGTGCTGATTGAAGAATAATCTCCTCCAACATATAAATCTCCAGTTGTTTCGTTTATAGTAATGGCCTCACAGTATGTAGTAAGAACGCCGATAGCAACAGGATTTACATATACAATGCAGCCTGTGTTTTTATCAAAGGCTGCGATGAAACCTTTGGTATTTGTGGTGGATAACGCCAGTGCCGTGCCGGCACAGGAAGAACTCGTAAAGGTTAAGTTTGACGAAAAAATCCCCGTGATGCAAACCCGGTTGTGAAGAGCGTCTAAAACGATCCCATGACTCTGATTGTTTCCACTTTCAGTAGAGTGTGCTTCCCAAATAAGCTCCCCGCAGGAGTTATATTTGGCTATGTAGCTGGCCAGTACCGGTGAAGATGATGCAACCATGACTTTATCGGCTGCAATGGTTCCTCCCTCTAAAGTAGTTTGTTTTATAAAATACCCTGTCACATAAACATTTCCATCGCTATCCGTCACCACATCTTTGTTAATATCGCGACCGAGAGCGTTTTTTGTGGTTTGATGCCACCCAGGATTTACCTGGTTCAGGGTAATGGATCCGCAAATGCCCGGACTCACACAGTTTCCAACTCCATTTACATAATAGGTTGTTGTACTGCCTGGACTCACCACAATAGAGGGGCCAGTGCCTATGATGGTTCCCCCACATGAACCAGTGTACCATTGCCAGGTGTTTGCGTCATTTAAATTACCTCCAGTAATGGTTAATTGTACGCTTGACCCAGGACAAAAGTTTAATGAACTTGCCGATACTACCGGCTCATCGGCAGGATTGCTGTTATACTGATACACGTAAGCAGAACCTGCATTTAACATAGTGTTACCGGGCACAACAGCATCGTCTTCATCTTCCAGGTGTGCGCCAACAATTATAACGCCGTTTACACAAATAGTTCTTCCAAAATTATCGTTGCTCGCCCGATCGCTGGATACCAGTTTTTGTATTTCGGTCCAACTACCCAAGGCATTCGAAAACACGTAAGCAGCACCCGCAGAAATTATAGTCGTACCATCTGATTCACCGGGAGCGCCAACAGCTGCTACTCCCTGGGAGTTGATACTAACTGACCGTCCGAACAAATCGGAGTATGCGCGGTCACTTGCATCTATTTTTGCATCCTGGGGCCATGCACCCGATAAATTTCTTTTAAAAATAAATGCCGAGCCAGCATATTGTATAGGAGCAAAAGCGTATTGGTCTGAAGAGTCAGCCCAGGCTCCAACAATGGCATAGTTTCCATCGATATCTACCGAATGGCCAAAATACTCGTCCGGCCCACGATCACTGGAAGTTACCTTCTGTACCTGGGTCCATGCAGATGCTTTTTCGAAAATATAGGCTGAGCCCGATCCACTTAAAAATGACCCGATTGTTCCCGCGGCATCGTTGTCTTCTGTTTGTGCACCAACAATTGCGTAATCATTTGATATAGCAACAGAGCAACCAAACCAGTCTCCAGATGCCCTATCGGAAGCTACTAGTTTCTGACCAAAACTCCAGGTTCCCGTATTATCAAAAACATAAGCTGCACCGGCATCTGAAAGTGTCGGAAGCATTATATCTCCGTCATCCCCCCAGGAGCCCACAATAAGCCGGCGTCTTGTGATATCCACATCATATCCAAATGCCGCCATCGACTCCCGATCTAGGCCAGGAGCAGTAAGCTTTTGAACCTGCACCCAGGTACCTGCGATATTTCTGAACACATATGCTGCTCCACTACCACTGAGGTACGACGAGGTTGATTCAAATTCATCGTAGTCGTTTCCCGGGGCACCCACCACTATAAAATCGTCATACATTGACACAGCCCACCCGAAGTGATCCACTGAATGCGGAGCATTTGCTGTGATTTTTTGAACCTGGTTCCATTCACAATTATTGTTTTTCCTATATATGTATGCAGAACCCGACTGGATCAGAACAGAGTCTCCATCGTTAGGAGCCCCAACTACTGCGAGGTCACCGAACACACTCACCACCCGCGATCCACAGCCTCCCTGGCCACTGAAAAGATCTCCAGGCTGACGGTCGGAAGCGACGATCTTGTCCGTCTGGTTCCATTGCGCTTTAATAAAAACAGGTGTTATCGTCAAGATTACAACCATCAAAAAAGAAAATAATTGTTTCATAATATGTCATTAATAGCGAGGGTGCCCTTGGATCGTTTATACTCATAAAGAGAGTACAGACTGCAGTCGCTGTTGTTTTGACAAAATTGTGATTAATGATTTGTAAAATCTAACCGTTCGTTACCCGAAATACGTCTTTCTTTACATTATTGGGAATAGACAGACATCAAGAGGGCTAAATGCTCTGAGGTGGCTAAAAGACGACGATCCTGAAGATATTTTATTTCTAAAAATAAAATGCCAATAATGTTTTATTGAAGTAAAAATAAAACCGGGAAACTATTTGGTTTCCCGGTTTAATAAGACTTGAGCGGATAAATTTCTTAATTGGTAACTACTACTTTTTGATTTACTATCCGACCAGAATTAGTACCTGTTACAAAATAAATTCCTGGTTTAAGATCCTGAACATTTATCTCAGTGTTATGGAGCGAGATTGTTTTTACAATTTGTCCTAACTCGTTTACAACATTCAGCTTCATTTCACCGATACCTTTTATAATAAAGTTGC
>JAEUTM010000613.1 GCA_016788025.1 Bacteroidia bacterium | reverse complement strand
ATTTTCCTATTTTTAAAAAAAATGAAAAAATCCGAGCCATCCTTTTTTGATAACAATTTGAAGGTTGGCCTTGCCCTTATTATACCGGCATTCGTGCTTTACGCCAAAAGCCTGAGCTTCGAATTTACGAGTCTCGATGAGCAGTGGATGATCATTCAGAACGCGCGTTATCTTGAGCAGTGGAGCTTTTTAAAAACTCTTTTTGTAAAAAATGTGGCTCATATCTATTACAGGCCCTTATTTATGCTTAGTCTTTTTATCGATTTTCATATTGGAAAACTCTCTCCCTTTATTTACCATTTCAGTAACCTTATATGGCATCTCGGGTCGGTGATTCTCCTCTATCGTTTTTTGCGATTTTATGACGACACAAAAAAAACAGCCTTCTTTCTAAGTATTCTTTTTTCCGTTCACCCGGTTCTGTTGCATGCTGTAGCCTGGATTCCCGGAAGAAACGACAGCATGCTTACGGTGTTTATGCTTGCATCTCTTATTCATTTGAATTATTATTTTCAAAACGAAACCAAAAAGAACCTGGGTTTACATGTACTGTTTTTTGGCTGCGCGCTCTTTACAAAGGAGACAGCGACTGTGTTTCCGCTAATTTATATCGCTCTCATCTATTTACAGAAGAATGGGCAATTCAAGTTAATCCTTAAAACCTCTGCCTACTGGCTATCTATTGTTTTGGGCTGGTTTGTCCTGCGAAATATTAGCATAGAAAGCATACATACTTCCGGCGGCAACTACACGGAGAGCATTAAAGGCTTTTTCCTCTCGCTGATCGCGTATACAGGCAAGGCCATCATTCCTCTTCAACAATCCATTTTCCCGCGAGTGGGCGATCTTCCTCTCATTCCGGGAATCTGTGCCCTGATTATTATAGTAGTTCTCTGGTTTAAGCCAGGTCTGCAAAATAAAAAAGTAGCGCTCCTAGGTTTATTTATTTTTTTACTCTTATTGATTATACCGGTTTGGTACACGGTTGGACAGGGCGCCAAAGAACAGTATGAGCATCGCATTTATGCGCCCTTAACTGGTCTATTTCTATTTGCCGTTCAGTTAAAATCTGGGAGAGACAATAAAATTCTGATTTATGTTATTTGTTTTTTAAGTCTGTTGTTTTTTATCCGCACCTATTCAAGGATGGATGTGTATCAGAACAAAACTACTTTCGCAATGGCCGGAACCAAAGATTGTCCGGACTATTACCTGTTCCACTACCAGCTGGGAGATCTTCAGTTGGAAAAAGGCAATTACGAAGAAGCCTTGCAGAATTTTAAAACTGCCTTGAAAATGCGGCCGGATATGCACAGGATTTATAATAATATAGGAACCACTTATTATTTCCTTAACGATTATCAATCAGCCCTACCCTACTTTAACAAAGCAATTTCCATGTGCAGTTTTAACCCGGAATATTATCGTAACCGCTGCGTGACCTACGACCGGTTGAATGATGCACAACGGGCCATGAGTGATCTGCTTGTCCTCAGGAAATGCTGTGGGAACATCGTTCCCCAGGCCGCGGAAATGGAAATTGCAAAAAAATGGGACGCTCTATATAATGGTTTAACCAAAAAAATAATGCATGATCCAACAAACGCAGAATTTTATTTTAAGCGTGCGCTCCTGAACTTTCAAATAGACCGAAGACCGGAAGGGTTAGCCGATTTAAGAGCAGCCACAGGATTAGACCCCGCGAATGAAATTTACAGGAAAACCTTATTGAAATTTTCAGGAAAATAATCAGAGCTGCCCCATGAGCTCATCTCTTTCAGCTTCTGTAAGATCGCGCCATTCTCCGGGTTTTAATTTTCCTAGGTTGATGTTCATCACGCGAACACGCTGAAGTTTGAGTACCTGGTAATCGTAAGCATTGCACATTCTCCTGATCTGGCGATTCATTCCCTGGGTTAAGACAATCCGAAAAATGCGCGTCGTCCCGGGTTCCAATGTTGCCTTACACGGTTTTGTCCGTTCTCCGTTAAGCTCAATGCCTTCACGGATCTCCCTGAGAAATGAACTTCTTACCGGTAGATTCAGAGTTACAACATATTCTTTTTCATGACCAAAAATGGCGTTGGCAATCTTATCGATCAGCTCGCCCTGGTTTGTCAATAGAATTAAACCTTCGGAATCTTTGTCCAATCTTCCTACCGGGTAAATTGTCTCTTTATGCTTAATAGCATCCACAATATTTCCAGGAATTTTTTCTGTTGTACAGATGATGCCTTTGGGTTTATGATAAGCAATCAGCGTTGGAACAAATTTTTTAATCTGCAGTACAACACCATCAATTTTCACCAGGTCACCATCCTTATACACTGTGCTGTAGGTAGCCACCTTGCCATTTACTTCCACACGTTTCTCACCAATCAGATCATAAGCTTTTCGACGCGAAGTATAGCCGTTAAGCGCAATGTATTTGTCCATCTTCATATGGCAAAGCTATTTAATTTGTATGTATATTAGATCATGAATGCAAAAAAGCACTACGATTCCCACCTTGCCAGAATTTATTCCTGGATGGCGGGTGATTTTAACGCCCGAACAGTAGAGTTCTGTTCTTTCCTGGAATCGCAGCACATAAAACCTGTTTCTTCCAAAATTGCAATTGATCTTGGCGCGGGTGATGGTGCACAAAGTTCTGCACTGGCCAAAGGTGGCTACAGCGTTAAAGCTTTGGATTTTAATCATGATTTGCTTGAAGAACTAAAAAAGAACTGTAAAGACGAGGATGTAACTGCCTACGAGGACGATCTGATGAGTATCGGAAAATTCGCGAAACAAAATCCCGAGTTGATCTTATGCTGGGGTGATACCTTAACGCATCTTGACACCCAGGGCCGAATTGAAAGTTTTATCGAACAATGTGCGGACACCCTTGCTCCGGGAGGAAAATTGATTCTTTCTTTCAGGGACTATTCAGAAAAAATTGTTGGCGATAAACGATTTATACCGGTAAAATCAGATTCAAACAGGATTCTTACATGTTTTGTGGATTATCTGCCAACACATGTGATGGTAACGGACATTATCCACGAGTTGCAGGATGGCAAATGGCAACAGAAGGTGAGTTCTTATACCAAAGTTCGTATTTCGGAAGAAGAGGTGCTTGAAATTTTACAGAACAACAACCTGAAAATTTTTTCGCAAAACACTTTAAAAGGCATGGTTGCAATAGTGGCGGAGAAGTAAGATATTTAAAGATAGATTTTACTCAAACCCAATTTAATGAACCGGAGACGAAGAGTGACTTCCCGGTGGCTGAACATGCGTTCGGAAGCAACCGAAGAAGAGGAACGGGAAAGGTATTTTCTTTTTCTTCTTTTTATGTTTGGCAGCGGTCTGCGCCTTATATTATTCTTTACGATTGTTATTGATACTTTGATCCCCATGATTGCAACGAAACGCTTTCGCTGAAGCTTCAGCGTAGGCGCAAAAATCAAGGCTTCATATCTTCACACGAGCTGGCCCTTTGCTTCGCAAAGTCCTGTCTAAGATCTGCGTCAGTTTGCCGCCGGAATATTTGAGGCCGCACCTGACTAATTTTTTGGAGTGCGGCTGACAAATCTTCCTCGCGCATGCTGCTTAAAGGCGATCGGCGAACCACCATTACGTTTAAAGCCGTCACGCCTTCTGCGCACGTTTGCAAGCCTCCTTGATCTATCTGAGAATCTTCGCACGAGCTGGCTCAAAAGTCCACTGGACTTTTGCCCTAATGCCGGTCCACCAATACCCGAAATTCTTGCCTTAATCGGTCCTTTTCACCAACTCTAACCCTTCTTGGTCAAGCCTGATGATTTACCGCGAGTACCCCACTGCGTGCGGCGGCTAAGGCCGGCGCGGAGATGATAAGCTGTGAATTGTATTTTGTTAGATTGATCTCAAGGCGATTTATCGTCCTTAAGCTAATCAATCTTACAAAATGCAAGAGAGCGTAGGAAATCGCCGGCCTTGATTCTTGCGTTACTTTTCATCAAGGAAAAGTGACAAAAAAACAAAAATTGTCTATCAATAAATTCATTTCAAGTTGACACGTTAACCCCTTTTACCACGCCTTTCCTCTTGCTTTACAAGCAATTGCGCGTATAAGTTCAAATCTTTATAAAATCTTTACAAAGCAGCATATACCTTTGTATCGTCTTTAAGACATACATGAATCCCTCTTCATTCAGCAAATACAAACTTTCGAGGCAATTCCTGATCAGCATTTCTTTAGTGTTATTTGTTTGTCTTTGTTGCAGTTTCCTGCCGTCATCCCTGGGTTACCGCATCGTGGCTTTAATACTGCTTATGACGGTTTCCATCATTGCGATCTTTTTTAATGTAAGGGTTGTTTTAACCGCTGCGGCACTAAGCGCCCTTGCCTGGAATTTTCTGTTCATTCCTCCCCGTTTCACCTTTGCGATTAGTCAGCCGGAAGACTTCCTGATGTTCCTGATGTACTTTGTTGTGGCCCTGGTGAACGCCGTCTTAACTACCCGCATCCGTAAAATGGAAAAAGAAGCGATGGAGCGGGAAGAAAAAGAAAACACCCTTAAACTTTATAATACACTTCTTAATTCTCTTTCGCACGAATTGAGGACGCCCATTTCAACAATTATTGGCGCAACCGATAATTTACAAAGTATGAACGATAAACTCTCGGAACATGCTAAATACGAACTCGTCACAGAAATTTCAAAAGCTTCTTTACAATTAAACAGGCAGGTTGGGAATCTTTTAAATATGTCGCGATTGGAATCTGGTTTCCTACAGGTTAAAACAGACTGGATCGATGCACAGGAACTGGTTTACGATGTGTTGAACCAATTAAGGGATCATCCAAAATACAAAGTCGTACAAACCATTATCGCGGAGCATCTGCCATTATTCAAACTTGATTATGGCCTGGTTTTCCAGATTTTGCACAATCTGGTACATAATGCTTTGACTTACACGCCGAAATACGCGGTTGTAAGTGTTAAGGTAAGCTGCAGGGAAAATAATTTAGTGTTTGTGGTGGAAGATACCGGTTTTGGGTTTCCGCCGGATGAAATAGACAGAGTGTTTGAAAAATTCTACAGGCTTAAAAACTCCAGTACAGGCGGAACAGGTCTTGGTCTCTCCATCGTAAAAGGTTTTGTGGAAGCAATGCATGGAAAGATCACTTTAATGAACATGCCTGAAGGC
>JAEUTM010000573.1 GCA_016788025.1 Bacteroidia bacterium | reverse complement strand
AATATAATTTCCTCTAAGGTCTGGTGCATCAATATCGGTATACACATAAGGTTCGCCGTTTACCCAGTGCTGGAGTATGGACGATTCTTCGTCAAACACTGGCGCTGAACTGATAAAAAAATTCGCATAATATCCTTTTTTAAGAGCTCCGATCCTATCCTGCGCGTTAACGTAAGAGGCCGGATTGAAAGTCAAGGCTTTCAAAGCCATTTTCTCTGTGAGACCATATTGAATGGCTTTTCTGAGATTTTTAAGAAAGCTGTTTTTGTCTTTCAGATCAGCAGTCGTTAAACAAAAATTAATAAAATACTTCTCAAGAAAAGCAGGATTGGCGGGAGCCAGTTCCCAGTGCTTCAGATCCGTAAGGCTTATGCCTTCTGCATCGTAAGGATCTTCAACATCGTATGCCTCGGGAAAATTCAGTGGAATAATAAATTTCTGCCCTGAACTTTGCATATCTGAAATGCGTTGATACTCGTTTCCACTGCCTTTGATGATATAACTTACATTAAATTCCTTTGCGATCGAAGCCGCACGAAGCACCGAAAACTTATCGTTTGTTTCAAATACCGATGGTAGAAGTTTCAGCCTGTTAAATTCATCAAGTGTAATGTTGTATTCGGTTTGTTTGGCAGACCCATACCATTGCGCATCGTAGTATGTTTGACGCAACAAAGCAATGGAGCCAGCAAGCGAGCTCGGATAATCCTGTGGAGAAGAACCTTTTTGAAAAGAATAAAAACCTGCCGCACGGTCTGTGATCACGCTCTCATTTTCCCGGCTTGAAGAATTAAGATTGAGCAATACGCCGCTTCCCCTCACAATACCATCTTTAAATGAACTTAAAACCACACCAAATCCATTTTTTCTATACTCTTCTGATTTATCATTCTGATGTTCGAATGATTTATACGCCTCCTGGTTAGATCGGATGCTCATATTCCATCCAAAAGCGCCTTTCTGAGTGCTTTCCATTTGAGGTCCCGGCCCTTTTTTTGGATAACGGTTAGATGGAAGTCCATAATCGCTGTAAAGATCAATAAACGAGGGATAGATATATTTTCCTTTTAGATCGTAAACCACTGCATTTTTTGGTATCTCTATCTTTTCGCCCGCGGCAATAACTTTTCCATCCTGAATAAGCATGATGCCGTTTTTGATCTGGGTCTCATAGTCAATACAAATAACAGCATTCATAAAGGCATAAACGCTGTGCGGATTAAAAGGAGCGCCGTTTGACGGGAAGGTTGTTTGAGCGCTGAGCCTCAAAAGCACCAACAAAGCAGGAAATAGCAGTAAAATCCGTCTTTTCATAAGCACCCAAATTTAACGAGATTTACTAAAATACCTAATCCCTTGTTTAGTTTTATTGTTTGTTTATTGTTGTTAATTTTACCGGTAAAACAAACTTTATGTATAAAGGCATTTTACACACCCATTACCTTGTCGTAACGCTCTTTCTTTTGATTTACGTTATAAAAACAATCTTACTACTCAGTAATAAAAATGATACGCTCACGACTTTTACAAAAAAGGTAAAAGTACCGGAGATGATTATAAGCGCGTTGTTTCTGATAACTGGTATTTACCTAACCACCCAACTACCTTTTGGCGGAAAATATGATTATCTGTTCTGGATTAAACTGGTGATGGTATTTGCTTCTATTCCTATTGCCATTATTGGCTTCAAAAAAGGAAATAAGATCCTGGCCGCATTAAGCCTGCTATTGATTACCGGTGCGTTTGGCCTTGCCGAATCTTTCCACAAGAAAAAAGGAATTGCCAAAGAAGCCGGAATTGTTGCAAATGACGGTGGAAAATCTTTGTATGAAGCAAAATGTGGTTTGTGTCATGGGGCTGACGGCAAGTTAGGCGTGAGTGGTGCTAAAGATCTTAGCCAAACTCAACTTGATGCGGCAAGCATTAAAGACATTATTCTTCACGGAAAAAACAGCATGCAGCCTATTGCTGTTTCAGATGAAGAGGCCGGAACCATTGCAGAATATGTGCAGGGTAACTTAAAGGGGCACTAATTAAAAATGAAACCTGAACCGATCTCTACTGCAATACCGAATCACACCTGCATTCTAGTTGGCCTAATTAATAAGTTACAGGACGATGGCATGGCCAAAGAGTACCTGGACGAGCTTGCTTTTCTTGCGGAAACCTATCATTTAAGTACTGTAAAAACCTACACTCAAAAACTCGAGAAACCTGATAAAGCAACATTTATCGGCAAAGGGAAAGTTGCAGAGATAAGAGAATTTGTGAAAGAGAACAAGATCGATGTTGTGATCTTTGACGATGAACTTTCTCCTTCTCAGCAACGTAATCTTGAAAAAGAACTTGGAGGTAAAAAAATACTCGACCGCACTACCCTGATTCTAGAGATTTTTGAACAGCGCGCACAAACCGCCCATGCGAAAACCCAGGTACAATTGGCACAGTACCAATATATGCTGCCGAGGCTAACCGGCATGTGGACCCACCTTGAAAGGCAACGGGGCGGGACAGGAACGCGCGGCGGGGCGGGTGAAAAAGAAATTGAAACGGATCGTCGTATTGTACGCGATAAAATTGCATTGCTGAAAGATCGTCTCCGTGAAATAGACAAACAGATGGCTACCCAACGCAAGAACCGGGGAGAGATGATCCGCGTAGCGCTTGTTGGATACACGAATGTAGGTAAAAGTACATTGATGAATTTATTGAGCAAGAGTTCCGTTTTTGCTGAAAATAAACTTTTTGCAACTCTTGATACTACGGTTAGAAAAGTAACCATTGATAATATTTTCTTTCTTCTAAGCGATACCGTTGGATTTATTCGAAAACTCCCAACGCAACTGGTAGAGAGCTTCAAATCAACATTGGACGAAGTGCGTGAAGCTGATATCCTGGTCCATGTGGTCGACATTTCTCACAAGAATTTTGAGGATCATATCCATGTGGTGAGGCAGACTTTACAGGAAATTGGAGCGGGTGACAAACCTACAATTCTGGTTTTTAATAAAACGGACGCCTTCACTTACACGCATAAGGACGAAGACGATCTGACACCGGTAACCCGTGAAAATTTAAGCCTGGATGAGATTAAGAATACCTGGATGAAGGGTTTACAGAAGCCCGTATTATTTATCAGCGCTCAAAAAAAGGATGGCATTGAGGAGCTCCGGAAAACGCTGTACGATATGGTAAAAGAGATGCACATTAAGAGGTACCCGTATAACAACCTCCTATACTAGTTAGAATCAAGAGCCAAGGTCATAAGTTGCATAACTAATCCGTAGTTGGCAGGGACAGCGGGCAGTTTGGCAATATGAAACCCGAAACCTTAAACCCGAAACCAGAATTTGAAAATAGAATTTAAATACGCGAAGAAAGAAGACCTTCCCCGAATTGTTTCAACTTACAACTCCACCATTCCCTCCAGGCTTGTTACAGCAGATCTGGAACCTGTAAGTATTGAAAGTAAACAGGCCTGGTTTGATGCCCATTCCGAAAACAAACGTCCTCTTTGGGTTGTAGAATGTGATGGAAATTATGCTGGCTGGATGAGTTTTAATTCCTTTTATGGTCGCCCCGCCTATGATGGGACTGTAGAAGTAAGCATTTATCTTGAAGAGGACTTCAGAAATAAAGGCCTCGGAAAAATCTGCCTTCAAAAAGCTTTGGACGAGTCTCCACACTACCAAATTCATTCTATTCTTGGTTTTATTTTTGGGCATAATGAACCGAGTCTGAAACTCTTTTACAAATTTGGCTTTGAAAAATGGGCACATTTTCCGGGCGTTGCCAACATGGATGGCATATTGAGAGATCTGATTATCCTGGGAAAAAAAGTCTGAAGGCCTTCCTTAATACGCTGAACAAAAATTCCGCGAATACCAAGCATTTTGAATAATTGTTATTAGATTTGTTAACTACTTAAATTCTATGGAAAAGTTATCCAACAGAGTTAACCAGATCTCCGAATCGCAGACAATAGCAATGGCGAGAAAAAGCCGCGAATTAAAAGCGCAGGGAATTGATATTATCAGTTTGAGTCTTGGTGAACCCGATTTTGCCACACCCGATATCATCAAAGATGCAGCAAAAAAAGCCATCGACGAGAATTTCAGTTATTACACTCATGTTTCGGGGTATCTTGAGCTGCGTGAAGCGATTTGTAAAAAGTTTAAACGCGATAACGGTTTAACCTATACACCTGATGAAATTGTAGTTTCAACAGGAGCCAAACAAAGTATTGCCAATGCAGTTCTTTGCCTTGTGAACCCCGGCGATGAAGTAATCATCCCCGCACCTTTCTGGGTAAGTTATCTTGAAATTCTTAAACTGGCGGAAGGCAAACCTGTAATTGTAAATACGGGAATCGAATCTGATTTTAAAATTACCGCTCCACAGCTCGAGAAAGCTATTACTTCAAAGACAAAACTTATCATGCTTAGCACCCCCTGCAATCCTACAGGAAGCGTATACAACAAAGCAGAATTAAAAGCTCTTGCAGATGTTATTGCAAAACATAAAGATGTTTACGTTTTGAGTGATGAGATTTATGAGCATATTAATTTCGTTGGCGGGCACGAGAGTTTTGCGCAATTTGATTTTATAAAAGATCGCGTGATTACCATTAATGGTGTATCGAAAGGTTTCGCGATGACAGGCTGGCGTGGTGGAATTCTTGCCGGCCCAAAATGGATCGCTCAGGCTTGCGATAAAATGCAGGGACAATTTACTTCTGCAACATCAAGCATTACTCAAAAAGCTATGCACAAGGCCATGGAACTTGACTATGATACGTATATCAAGCCTATGCGTGATGCATTTTTAAAACGCCGTGACCTCGTTCTTAAAGGAATGAACGAAATACCCGGACTGAAGACCAATTTGCCACAGGGAGCATTTTACGTATATCCTGAAATAAGTTATTATTTCGGAAAGAAATACAAGGACTATGTAATTAAAAATGGCACCGATCTCACAATGTTTCTGCTGGACGAGGCGCATGTTGCTCTTGTTCCCGGTGCTGCATTTGGTGAAGACAATTACATACGTTTCTCATACGCCACCAGCGAAAAAAATTTAACGGAAGCTTTAAAAAGAATGAAAGAGGCTTTAGCCAAACTTCAGTAATTTTGTGCCAACACACTCCATGAAAAAATTCAGCATTAAAAAAGACAGGGTTCGCGAAATTTTCAAGTCTTTTAATAATCTTAACGTCCTTATAATCGGTGACGTAATGGTAGACAGTTATTTATGGGGGTCGGTAAGTCGTATATCACCGGAGGCCCCTGTTCCGATTGTGGCTGTCAAAAAAAAGGAAAGGCGATTAGGCGGAGCCGCCAATGTAGCTTTGAATATCCAGGCGCTTGGGGCAAATCCAATTTTGTGTTCTGTTATTGGGGTGGATATTGAAGGGCTGGCTTTCCTGGACCTTTTAAAATCGCAAAAACTCAGTCAAAAAGGAATCTTAAAAAGCCGCGACCGTGTGACGACTGTAAAAACACGGGTAATGGGAAATAATTCTCAACTTCTGCGCGTAGACGATGAAGATGAGTCTGATATTACCGGCCACGAAACGCAACAGCTGTTAACGCTCATCACCTACATCCTAACACATGATAAAATTGATGTGGTTATTTTCGAAGATTATAACAAAGGTCTTATCACACCTAAACTCATTGCAAAAGTAGTTGAGCTTACAAAGAGCAAAGGAATTCCTACTACAGTGGATCCTAAAAAGAAAAATTTCAATTCATATAAAGGAGTAAGTTTATTTAAACCGAATCTCAAAGAACTTAGAGAGGGAATTAAGCTTGAGGTGAGTGGCGATGCGATTAATGAGCTGCAGAGAGCCGTGAGCAGTTATCGTGTGAAACAAAAAATAGAAACTGTTTTGGTAACCCTTGCCGAAAAAGGCGTGATCACCAATTCACGAAAAGTAAAGGAACATATACCCGCGCATATTCGCAGTATAGCGGACGTTAGCGGTGCGGGCGATACGGTAATCAGTGTTGCCTCTTTATGCAGGGCCCTTGACTGTAATGATATTTTAACCGCCGCCATATCAAATCTATCCGGTGGGCTGGTTTGCGAACAGATTGGTGTGGTGCCAATTAATAAAGAACAGTTACTGGAAGAGTCATTGAAACTGGAATTTGTGAGATAGGTTTTTCAACACAGAGGGAGGGAGATAACAGAGGAACACTAAGATGAGGACAATGGAGGGAATAACTTAAAAAGTTTATACTAAATTCGATATAGAGTTACTGAAGTGGCGGAGATTACACAGAGTGTTTGATGGAATATACTGAACCAGAATATAACGAACTTACCAAACTTGTCATCAAATGTGCCATTGATGTCCACAAAGAACTTGGGCCAGGGTTACTTGAATCTGTTTATGAAGTTTGTCTTTTAAAATTGTTACGTGAAGAGGGATTGAACGTGAAATATCAGGTTAAACTTCCAGTTTTTTTCAGAAAACAAAAACTAGATAAAGAATTTATAGTGGATATACTTGTAAATGATGTATTGATACTTGAACTAAAGTCTGTGGAGGCTATACTTCCGATTCACGAGACACAACTTGTTACTTATCTTAAGCTTTCAGAAAAAAAACTCGGACTTCTGATTAATTTTAACGTGGAATTTCTGAAAGATGGGCTTAGAAGAAGAGTAAATGGGAATCTTAATGAAACCGATAGACCTATTTCGAAAACCTATTAAATATAAAATCTATTAAATATTAAGAGCTCAGTGCGACTCTGTTCCTCTGAGACTCTGTGTTAAAATGATGAAGCACGATACAGTCACCCCATACAACACTCAACACGAAAAGAAAGAACAGGTTGCACAGATGTTTAACAATATTGCCGGGCGATATGACTTGTTAAACAGTATTCTTTCATTGGGAATTCATAAAGGATGGCGTAAAAAATGCGTAAACATTCTCCAGGAAAAACAACCAAAAAAAATACTTGATGTTGCAACAGGTACAGGCGATTTTGCAATCGCATGTTCAAAATTAAAACCGGAAACCATTATCGGCATAGATATTAGCGATGGTATGCTGAAAGTTGGGCGCGAAAAAATTAAAAACCTAAACCTTGACAGTGTCATATCACTTAAAAACGGCAATGCTGAGACCATTTTTTTTCCTGACAGTAATTTTGACGCGATAGTTGTCGGCTTCGGCGTGAGAAATTTTCAGGATTTAAAAAAGGGACTGAGAAACCTTCACCGAATGCTTAAACCCGGGGGGCAACTCGTAGTACTTGAATTTTCTTATCCAAGGAATGCAATTGTGAAAGCATTTTACAACTTCTATTTTTCATACATCACTCCTTTTATTGGAAGGATTTTTTCAAAAGATACCAGAGCATATAGCTATCTTACAGAAAGTGTGAAAGCTTTTCCGGATAACGAAAAATTTACAACTCTGATGAGTGAAATTGGCTATGTGAATAGCAATTTTACGGCTCTGAGCATGGGTATCGCTGCTATTTACACGGGTGAAAAGCCAAAATAGTTAAATCTTTACTTTAAAAACCGCTCTTCGTTTTTATTCGTATGTTTAATGCTAAACATATGTACGACTTTGTTGTTTTACATTTAAATTAAAAACATGAGTAGTTATTTAAGTATGCCATTGGTAGCCTGGGCGGTAGTAGCAGTCATTATGGTTATTATCTGGCTGTGGGCTCTTAAAATCAAAAACAACGGGATTGTTGACATTTTCTGGGCTTTTAACTTTTTGGTTATCGCTATTGTTATCTGGTTAATGGCAGATGGAAATACTCAGCGTAAAATGATGGTTTGCGGAATTGCAGGATTATGGAGTTTACGCCTTGGCATCTACCTTTTGATTCGTGTTGGGTCTCACCTAAATGTTGAAGAGGGTCGGTATAAACAACTCCGGGAGGAGTGGAACAATGCAAAATTCTTTATTTTCTACCAGATGCAGGCATTCTC
>JAEUTM010000466.1 GCA_016788025.1 Bacteroidia bacterium | reverse complement strand
TTAATCTCAGCCATGTTATATGGTTTCTTTAGTAGTGAAGCGATCTCTGATCTGCTTCACCAGTTATTATTAATTTAATCCTTTACTTATTAATTCTTTTTTCAACGTGTTCAGTTGTGTGGCAACCGAACGGTCAATTTGCCTGTCACCTATTTTCAAAATAAACCCACCAATAGTGCCAGGATTGATTTTCTCTACAAGCTCAACTTCGCCTTTCATTTGTCCTTTTACAAGGTCAATTACCTTTTGTTTGGTAGCAGCGTCAAGACCATTAGCTGAGGTTACAACAGCTGTAAAAATGTTCTTATTCTCTTTATACTGCTCGTCAAAAGATTCCGCGATGTTCTTCAAATAAGCTTCCCTGCGTTTTTTAGTAATCAACGATAAAAATGACATGGTAAGGTCCGAAATTTTTCCTTTGAAGATTTCATTCAGAACAGCAAGCTTTTTATCTGTTTTGATGATGGGACTGTCGAGGAACAAAGCAAAGTCACGATTTGTATCGTAGGTCTGCTTCACCATCTTCATGTCGTTTCTTACTGCATCAACCTTATTGGCTTCGGCCGCAAGCTCCATCAGTGATTTAGCGTATCGTTGCGCAACTATCATCTTAATTCAGGTTAACGTCTTTCATCAGGTTAGTCACCAACGTTTTTTGTTTTTCGTCGTTCGACAATTCTGATTTCAATATTTTTTCAGCGATCTCGATTGATAAAACGGCAACCTGTTTTTTCAATTCAGCAACTGCTGCATTTTTTTCGTTTGTAATTTGTTCGCGGGCAGAAGTAACGATCCTGTCGTATTCCGCTTGTGCTCTTTGTTTCGCTTCAGCAACGATTGAATCTTTTGTTTCGCGTGCTTCTTTAAGCATGTTATCACGCTCTGTGCGAGCCTGCGTTAAGATCACTTCGTTAGCAGCTTTTAATTCACGCATGTCTTTTAATGCGCTTTCAGCACTTGCCAAAGCTTTAGTAATACCTTCTTCGCGGGTTTTGATAGCGCCAAGAATAGGCTTCCATGCAAATTTCCCGAGAATTCCTACTAAAAGCAGGAACACGATTGTTGTCCAGAAAATCAAACCGATCCCCGGTTCAATTAAACTCGCTAAGATGAAATTGTTGTACATGTTTTGTTTATTTCAAGTATTGTTTTGTTTAATTAAGGTAAATCAAAGCCTTTACCAACCGTAAAGGCTTTGATTTTAAGCTCAAAATTACAGAAGAGCTACTACCACACCGAAAAGAGCAACACCTTCTACAAGGGCTGCTGCAATTAGCATAGTTGTTGTAATTTTTCCTGATGCTTCTGGTTGACGTGCAATAGCGTCCATTGCATGACCACCAATTTGTCCGATGCCGATGCCAGCGCCGATTACGGCTAAACCTGCACCAACTGCTGCGATACTTCCTGTCATTTTTTGGTTTTTTTTTGGTATTATATTAATTAAACAAATTCTCTTTTAGTGATGTCCTGCTGCTACCAGCTTTTCATCGTCTTCATCATGCTTACCATCTTCGTTGTGATCAGCAACTGCTGAACCAATAAACAATGAAGTAAGCAGGGTGAAGATATATGCCTGAAGTACTGCTACCAGCACCTCCAGAACGTCAATAAACAATGCGAAAGCCACAGATACAGGCGAAATGTAAATGCTTTCAAACATAAAAATTAAACCAACCAGGGAAATGATGATGATGTGACCTGCGCTGATGTTCGCGAACAAACGAATCATCAAAGCGAAAGGTTTCGTGAAAATTCCAATGATTTCAATAGGAATCAGGATTGGCCACAATGCTTTTGGGGCGTGTGGTGTAAAAATGTGAGCCCAGTAATGTTTGTTCCCGTTAAATACCGTAAGGATTAAAGTAAACACAGAAAGAACCAGGGTAAATGCAATGTTCCCGGTTAAATTCGCACTTACCGGAATCAAGCCAAATACGTTGTTAATGAAGATAATGAAGAAAACCGTTAGAAGGTATGGAACAAACTTCTCATATTTCGCTCCAATATTGCTTTTCGCCACATCATCACGTACAAATACAATGAGCGGCTCAAGGAAAGATTGTTTGCCTTTTGGCGCAGAAGTAACGCCGTGGTTTTTGTAAGCCTTTGCTACAGATGTAAAAATGAGAATCAGAACAAGTGCAGAAATAAATAACTGAGTAACGTTTTTAGTGATAGAAAAGTCAAGCGGTTTTGCATTCGTCGGAATTGCCTCACCTTTTGCATTGTGAG
>JAEUTM010000028.1 GCA_016788025.1 Bacteroidia bacterium | reverse complement strand
AAAGACGGGAAGCAGAGTTACATTAATCTACAGTAACCCTTCTGAACATCAAACTATATTCTATCAAGAATTGACAGAGTTGCAAAAGAAATATGATGCACGTTTTCAATTAAAATTTCTTTTCAGCAACAGTAATGATATTCTTTCAAAACGCCTAAGTCGCTGGCTACTCGATCAGCTGATCCCAAAGTATCTTGGTGGAAGTGCCGGCGATACGGAATATTATCTTTGTGGGCCCTTCGAATATATGCAGATGGCGGAAATCACACTAAGAATGTATGCTCCGGGGGAGAATATTCACAAAGAGAATTTCTCAACATTACCAAGACTCAGAAATCCAGAACCCCCAGACAAAGAAAAACACAAAGTGACTATTGAATTGGGAGAACATTCCTATGATTTGGATGTTCAATACCCCAATACTGTTTTGTCAGCCGCGAAACGCGAAGGCGTCGAGCTGCCGTACAGTTGCGAAGCAGGGCGCTGCGGCAGCTGTATTGCGAGCTGCAGTTCAGGAAAAATGTGGATGGCTTACAATGAAGTGTTAACGGACAAAGAAGTGGAGGCTGGTCGCGTGTTGGTTTGTCAGGCTTACCCGGTGGGTGGCGACGCAACGATTGTCTACGATAATGTTTTTTGATTGACCAGCCCGAGTATGCTTTCAACCAGTAATTTTACTTCGTCCAGCGTGTTGTATTTCCCAAACGAAAAACGATATGAGTTTTTAATTTCTTCTGAACTAAGTCCCATCGCTTTTAAAACGTAAGATTCTTTACAGCGATTGTGCGCAAAATCAAATTTATCAAGAAGAGAATACACGTTAATATCTTCCGGAAAGGTAAGATTGCTAGTATTATAAAGCCTATGGCGTGTTGATCCATTTATCCGCAGCCCCTCTATATCCAGCAGTTGATGTTCCATGTAGTTTTTAAGTTTGGAGATATGACTGCTGTTTTCCCAATGTTGTTCCAAAAACAATTCTGCTGCTTTCGCAAATCCAGCGGCCAATTTCAATTCGGGTTCAAAAGTATAGTTGTTTAGAAGGAAAGATCTGAGGTCTTTGTCTCTGATATAAAGAGCACCGATGCCTTCCGGACCATACATTTTATGTGAACCGAAAGCAGCGCAATCAAATCCAAAATCATTAACATCTACAAGTGTTTTTCCAACTAATTGACAGGCATCCGTAAAAAAAGTAATTTGATGTTCCCTACAAAATTCCGCTACTTCTTCGATGGGTTGGACAACTCCGGTTTCATTGTTTGCCGCCATAATGCTCAGCATTTGAGTATCAGGTCGGATTTTGTTTCTTAATTCCTGAACATCTATTCTTCCTTCGGGATCAACTGGAAGATAGGTAATTTCCGCCCCCAGTGCTTTTAACTCATTACAACCGTCAAGCACTGCAAAATGTTCGCTAATGTTGGTGATAACGTGTTTTCCCTTCTCAAAATTATATCGGAAACAGCTTTTTAATCCAAGGTTTATAGACTCAGAGGTGCCACGGGTAAAAATAATCTCATCCGCTTCAGCGTTAATCATGGACGCAACGCCTTTTTTGAAGGTGTTAAGGGCCAGATCGGTATTCCCCATGGGAACATAAGATCTCATAAGGTCTATAACTTCAGGGTCGGGGGAGGTTGTACGGTTGTTATTGAAATATATTTTATTGTTTATCCCTTCCATTCGCTTAACTTTACAAGCTTTTCTAGTGCTTAAAGGTATAAATAAACATTATTGGTTATTACATCTGATTGTATTTATATGGGGCTTTTCACCCATACTAGGGCGCTATATAACCGCTGACGCCTGGCAACTGGTTTGGTTTAGAATTCTAGTAACGGTTGCGGTGATGTTTGTGTATCTGAGATTGACTAAGCACGATTTAAGAATTACGAAAAAACAATTCTGGCAGCTAAGTGGTATCGGAATCATAATAATGGTTCACTGGCTGGCGTTCTATGGAGCAATTAAAGTATCTAACGTGAGTGTAACCATGGTTGCTTTCAGTACAGGTACTCTTTTTAGTTCAATCATAGAACCAATTTTATATAAACGTAAACTGCGTTTGTATGAGGTTATTATAGGCTTGATAATTATGGGTGCCATTGCAATGATTTTTTCGGTGGAGACTCAATTTTGGCTGGGTATTCTTCTGGGAATTTTCGCAGCCTTTACATCCTCATTGTTTGGGGTTTTTAATGGTATTCTGGTTCGGGAATTGAGGTCGGGCATTATTAGCTTTTATGAATTGAGCGCCGCGCTTGTGGGACTGACGATATACCTTTTGGCCAGCGGGGCTTTTAATACTGAATTCTTTACGCTCGATCAACCATCTATTGTTGGTCTTTTACTTTTGAGTCTTGTATGCACTGTATTTCCATTTATCACCTCGGTTAATCTTTCAAAATACATCAGTCCATACACAATAGTTCTCACGGTTAACCTTGAAACGGTTTATGGCATTGTTTGGGCGATCTTGTTCTTTAACGAAAACCGTGAACTCACACTTTCCTTTTACTTCGGCGTGTTTATTATTTTATTGGCTATCTTCCTTAATTCGTATTTCAAAAAATTAAGTGAAGCAAGTAAAGAAGAGATTTCTTAAATTTATTTTCCAGGTGCAAGTAAAAAAGTTACTTATAGTGCGTTTCAGTTCCATTGGCGACATTGTCTTGACCACGCCGGTAATACGTTGCATTAAAAATCAAATGAGTGGTGTGGAGTTGCACTTTGTCACCAAACAGGCATTTAAACCTGTGCTTGCTTCCAATCCTTATATCGACAAACTTCACTGTTTTAAAAGCGATGTAGAGGAGCTATACCAGGAGCTACAAAATGAGAAATTTGATGTGGTGATCGATCTTCATCACAATCTTAGAAGTCTGCGGTTAAAACGAAAATTAAAAGTCAAAAGTTATTCTTTTCGCAAACTGAACATAAACAAGTTTCTGGCCGTTAATTTCAAATGGCTTTCAGTCCTTCCATCAAAACATATTGTTGATCGCTACCTGGAAACAGTAAAAGAACTTGGAGTGAAAAATGACGGGACGGGCCTTGATTATTTCCTTGACGAGAAAGACAAGGTAGATTCTGCTGCGCTCTATTTCAATAATACGAAAACAAAGTTTATCGCTTTGGTAATTGGGGGATCCTACTTCACAAAGAAGATTCCTCAGAATAAGCTTCTGGAGATCGCCAAAAATTCTCAGCTGCCTATTTTGCTTTTAGGAGGACCTGAAGATAAAGCGGAGGGCGATGAACTGGTAAAACAGGAACCTAAACTTATAAATACCTGTGGAACTTTGTCTATTAATCAAAGTGCTTCTATTGTGCAACAGGCCGAGTGGGTTATAAGCTCAGATACTGGTCTTATGCATATTGCATCTGCATTTCATAAAAAAATAATTTCTGTTTGGGGTAATACTATTCCTCAATTCGGAATGGACCCGTACAAGCCAGACGTTCACAATAAAATGCTACAGGTTACTGATCTTAAATGCAGACCCTGTTCTAAGTTGGGATATAAAAAATGCCCTCTCGGGCATTTTAAATGTATGAATGAAATAGATTATTCCTTCGTAAAAGAACTCGAGTAACTACTTTAAGACTTGTTTTTGGCGGAAGGTTTCTGCTCCCGATTTAATTTCAACATAATAAATACCCCTTGCCAGTTCAGTCATATCTAAAGTATGTTTTTCTGAAACATTCATAGTTTCCCGTACAAGTTGTCCCAGATTGTCGATCACTTTCACGTCAAATATGTGATTAGGGAATTCAATTGTAATAAACTGGTCAGCAGGATTAGGATAAATTCTGAATTCATCCGCTTGGTTAACAGGAATGCCTGTGCCAAATGCAACGCACATAGTCGATTGGTTTGTACAATGCAGATTGTCCTGAATTAAAATTGTATAACATCCGGCTGCCAGGTTCGCAGCTGTCGATGTAACACTCACCGGAGGAGTCCACGTATAAGAATAAGGAGCTGTGCCACCTACAGGCGTTACAGATAAGATTGCATCGCTGCAAGAAGCGCAGGAAGGATTGGTTGAACTTATAACAGACTGCAATGGAGTAGGCCCTGCTATAGAGAATAATGTAGAGGAACTACAACCACCCGAATTGGTAGTGATTAAACTGTACAAACCTTCGCAAAGATTGTTGCAAGGGAAAGAAGAGCAGGGGCTGTTGTTTAAACTATAGGTAAATGGTCCGCCACCGCTGCTGTTAACCTGAAGACTGCCATTGCACAGATCTCCACAACCGGTGCTGTTTGATGTGATAAGCGTACTGGCAGGCAATGGAACAACGCTTAATGTAAGGAATGCGTTTCCGCTGCAGCCTCCCGATGTACCCGTGAGAGTGTAGTCAGTGGTTACTGTTGGTGTAACTGTAAAGGAAGTGGTGTTCGGACCGTTGTTATTCCAGGTATATGAGCTTGCACCGCTGGCATTAAGAACAATTGACTGTCCCAAACAAATAGAAGTACTTGGTGAATTAATAGCAACAGATATAGAACCTGTTCCAACCGTTATCCCAATGGTGGCCTGAAAAGAACACACGGAAGTAAATCCCGTGACAGTATATACAGTTGATGTATTTGGAAATACAACGATAGCACTTGACTGAGAACCCGTAGACCAGGAGTAATTTGCTGCGCCAGTAGCGCTGAGTGTCACTGCAGATCCAGAACAAATC
This sequence comes from Bacteroidia bacterium, assembly GCA_016788025.1. Lineage (GTDB taxonomy): Bacteria > Bacteroidota > Bacteroidia > B-17B0 > Aurantibacillaceae > Aurantibacillus. The sequence goes on along the minus strand of JAEUTM010000028.1, from coordinate 1,879 downwards.
GTGCCCGTAGCACTTGAAACTAAATTTAAGATTGGTGGAGACTGGACTGTAATTGTTCTGGTTATGTTTGCCGTGGATGTTGCATTTATGCCAAGTAGACTAAAAGTATAGGTTCCGGCTGTGTTGAAAGTAACGCTCGGATTAGTAGCTGTTGAGGTAGCTGGCGTACCGCCCTGAAAATTCCAGCTGTAGTTTGCTGAGTTGAGGCTGCTGTTGGTAAAGGTTAAGGTGGAGCCTACGCAAACTACAGGAGAAAAAATTGCATCTACTGTTGGAGTGGGGAAAGCAAGATTAATATTATCCAGGTAGATTGGTTGTCCATAGCCGCCCCGATTCAGAAAGCTGAACATAACATTTGTGTGTCCTGCTGCCAATGAAGAAATATCAATGGTGTCCCTTCGCCATTGAGTACTTCCTGGTACAAACTGGGAAGTTTGATCCGGTACGGTTGCTAGATTGGAACCTCCTTTCAGGTAAATGGATGTCCAGGTAGTTCCGCAGTCGGTTGAGAGTTTAACTTCAAGCGTGTCGGAAAAAGAAGAATTATATCTCGCGTAAGCAACATCAAATCTTAAACGCGCGTTAACTGCATTTGTCAGATCGAATTTAGGACTTCGCATTTCATCGCGTTCCCCCGGAGCGTTATAAACAAAGTTGTTGAACATCGCACATGCGTTACTCGTGCCGAATCCACCAACGGTAGTATTGCGTTCCCAATAAATATTATCGTTCCAGATATTATTGGAGATCCAACCAGGGGGCAGAAAAGTACTCGTTTGAAACCCTTCCATAAACGGCAAAGTGCTGGGTCCACTTACGGTCACATACGAAAGTTTTGTTTTAGTGTTGTTTCCGCTTGCGTTTGAAACAGTTAATGAAACAGAATAAGTGCCCGCAGTTGACCATTGCACACTTGGATTTGACAAGGTTGAGGTTGCAGGAGTTCCGCCCTGGAAGGTCCAGCTCCATGAGGTTGGAGCATACAAAGAACTATCTACAAACGGAATGTTAACGTTCGGACAAGTGCCTGGCAGGAAAGCGTAAAAGTTAGCCACCGGTGGAATGGCCGTGTAAGTTGAAGCGCAGGTCATAGCTGCAAAAGCATCAATGCGGCCAATGCCAAGTTGACTTCCGGTAACGTAAGCAGAATTTCCGCTAACTGTGTAAATGTTAACGGCAGTGTTCGAAAGGCAATTCAGGACATCCATGTTCGTCATATTTGGACTTTTGGACAACATAAGTCCCGCCAATCCAGCTACTAAAGGAGTAGCCATTGAGGTTCCTGAATAAATTAAATACGAAGGAGTTGAGGCTGCATAAGGTGTCGTGCTCAGAATATTATCACCGGGAGCGCAAATGTCCACCCAGCTTCCGTAATTTGAATAACTTGATTTTACATTCGAAGAATTAACAGCTGCTACGCAAAAAGCGTGATTGTATGCGCCAGGGTAGTTGGGATTGCTGGAGCTCAGGTTTCCGGCAGAAGCAAAAACCATGCTACCCCGCGTCCAGGCATAATCAATAACGCTTTGTTCGGTTTGCGAGGGACTTCCCGAATTGCCCCAGGAACAGGAAATAATCCGAACCTTTGATCGCACCGCATAAATTATCCCCTCATAGCCCAGATCGATATCAGTTGGCAGGCTACTGTCGAAAGATACTTTTACGGGAAGGATTTTGATGTTCCAGCCAATGGATGCAATTCCAGTACTGTTGTTAGTTACGCCGCCGGCAATTCCTGAACAATGTGTTCCATGATCCTGTGAAGTGGTTGTGGGATTGGTGACTGCATCCCAATTGGCAACATCATAACCGTTGATGTCGTCTATGTAGCCATTTCCGTCATCGTCTATACCGGTTGTGCCATTTGCTTCTGCAG
>JAEUTM010000382.1 GCA_016788025.1 Bacteroidia bacterium | reverse complement strand
CTGGGGTATCTTGAAAAAGTAGCCGAATTAAAGGGGCTCGAAAAACAATTGTAGAATCGGTCCTTTTTAGTTACTTTTATTACACTAAAACTCAACCATGAAAAAGTATTTATTGTCAGCCGCATTTATTTCTCTGCTTGGACTAGCGGCACAAGCACAAGATAACAAATCTCAGCAAGGATCCAGAAATTCTTCGGCAGACCAGGAAAACAATAAAGCTACATTAGCACCAGCTGATCAGAAAGCCGAAACAGTTGAACAACAGCAGCCTCAAGCCGGCTCTCAGCAAAATGATGCTACCAAACAAAAAGGCGCAACACGTATGGCAATCACTGAAAAAGGAGTACCTGCTTCAAAAAACAAAGATGCAGCGCCTGATCAGAAGGCCACAGAGCAGAAAAAATCTGAAGCAGCCAAATCCCCTAAAAATTAATTTTAAAATTGAAATTAAAAAGCCCCGTCTCGATGTTTCGTAACGGGGCTTTTTTTATGATTTTTTCCTTTGATTAAGTTCGTCTCTTATCTTCGAGGCCATTTCATATTTCTCCTCATCGAGAGCTGTCTGAAGCATGTTTTTGAGCTCTTCGCTGCTTTTGCTTTTATATTCATCGGCATCCGAAGTGCTTTTGGAAACCTCTTCTGTTGCAGAAGACACTGCTTCTGAAGTAGTACCTACCTCCACATCGTCATCCAAAACAATACCAGCATTTTTTAGGATAAATTCGTAAGTAAAAATTTCGCAATTGAATCTCACCGCTAATGCAATCGCATCACTGGTTCTTGCATCAATCTCCACATCTCTGGTTCCGTCCGTACAAATGAGTTTGGCATAGAAAATACCTTCAACCAGGTTATAAATTAAGACTTCTGTAACGGTAATATCAAATGTTTGCGCAAATGCTTTAAAAAGATCATGAGTCAGAGGTCTGCTCGGGCTCATTTTCTCCAATTCGATAGCGATAGCCTGAGCCTCGAAACCACCAATGATAATTGGCAACCTCCTGGAACCGGAACTTTCACCAAGCACCAGTGCATATGCACCACTTTGTGTCTGGCTGTAAGACAATCCAACAATCTCTAACCGAATTTTTTTCATTAACTGAATCTTAAATTTAAGAAAAAAAGCGCTTAATTCTGATGGGCTTTAAATTTTTTAAGCGCTTCGGTTAATTTAGGAACTATGGTAAATGCATCGCCAATAACACCATAGTCCGCTGATTTAAAAAATGGAGCTTCTTTATCGTTGTTGATTACCACAATGGTTTTGCTACCGTTAACACCCGCTAAATGCTGGATAGCTCCGGAAATACCAATAGCAATGTACAGATTCGGACGGATAGCAATACCTGTCTGGCCAACGTGCTCGTGATGTGGCCTCCAGTGCATATCCGCAACTGGTCTTGAACATGCTGTGGTAGCACCCAAAACTCCGGCCAGATCTTCAACCATCTTCCAATTTTCAGGCCCTTTTAAACCACGACCAGCGCTTACAACAAGTTCAGCTTCAGGAAGCGGCACCATTCCACCGGCATCGTTCGTTTTCACTTCTTTTACAACGATACGGGAATTAACAGTTGAAAGATCAACTGCAAAATCCGCCACTGTAGCTTTGTTATCTCCTAATTTCACAGGAAAACTGTTAGGTAACAAAGAAATCACTTTCATGTCGCTGTTGATAGTATACACTGCCGTGGCTTTGCCAGAGAATACGTTCTTCTTTACCTCAAGATTTGCACCATTTACTACAGGGTAATCCACAGCACCAGCCACTAATCCTGCTTTTAATTTAGCAGACAAACGAGGCGCTACTGCTTTACCAACAATGTCAAAAGCAAAAATGATCACTTTAGCACTTTCTGCTTTAGCGGCTTGTTCCATTGCGGCTGAAACGTTCATACTATCACTTCCGATTTTATCGTTTTTTACAGATAAAATCTTTGCCGCTCCCGCTTTCCCAATTTCTTCCAACTGCCCGGCATCTGCGTTGTTAACCAGAGCGGTAACAGTTGTTCCCATCATCTCAGCTATTTTAGAAGCGTAATTGATACACTCTAAAGATGCTTTTTTTACGCGGCCTTTATTAATTTCTGTATATACTAATATTGACATGTCTCTAATTTTTGAATTGTTGAATGTTAGATTTTTAAATTAGGTATCAGTTCTTTCTTATATTACTTCTTGAAGTTGCCACCGATTTGGCTACGATTCTCAATATTTCATCACTTTCCTTTGTTATTTTTTGCAATTGAGGAGAATTAAGTTCCAGATCTGACAAAAGCTCCAACCAAAATAGCGTTTCGTCGGCCTCCTCATGCACAATCCCAAGCTTTGAAATAAAGTCTGCTTTGGATCTACCCCTGCATGCGGCTCTATAATTTGCAGCTACTGACGTTGCGCTTTTTATTAGCTGATGTTTAATTATCGTCATTTCCTCACTTTGTTTTATCAATTTCAGATACTTAATAATTTCAACGGCCTGTCTTTTTGTCCTGGCTTTAAAAGCATCAACAAAATCAACATTTATTCCA
>JAEUTM010000373.1 GCA_016788025.1 Bacteroidia bacterium | reverse complement strand
ATAAAGAAGGAGACCATCGTATCGACGCCGGATTTTCTTTATTCTATGCCGGCGTTAACCTGGGTGGTTTACTTGGAGGATATTTCTGTATCACTATTGGTAAAGGTGAAATGTTCAGCAGTATGGTGCCTGAGCATCTAAGATGGAATGTAGCTTTTGGTCTTGCAGCAATCGTAATGATCGTAAGTTTGCTAACGTTTACAAGAACTCAAAAAAGTATTTCATCCATCGGTTTGTCGCCTTTGTTGCATCTTGAAAAACGTAAACGCACAATCTATGAACTACTAACCTTTGCGGCCTCCCTTCTGAGTATTCCGCTGATCATGATCATGGTATCACATACCGAGTACACGGATATGTTCATGTATATTATTGGTCCGGCTTCCCTGGTCTACATTTTTTATGAAATGACAAAATTCTCTGCCGCTGAAAACAAAAAACTCATTGCAGCCGTTTTGTTTATGATTTTCTCCATTTTCTTCTGGGCCTTTTTCGAGCAGAGTGGAGGGTCCCTTAGCCTTTTTGCTGCAAACAACCTTGACAGTAATTTATTAGGAATGCACCTGGATCCTAACGGTGTGAATAATTCAGCCAACTCCTTTTTTGTGGTAGCCTTTGCGGCATTGCTTGGCATCGTTTGGGTTTGGTTATCCAAACGCAATGCAGAACCCAACACGGTGGTGAAATTCGGTCTCGGTTTCCTTTTCCTGGCCGGTGGCTTTCTTCTTTTCTATTACACTAAATTTTTTGCCGATGAAAATGGCGTAACCTCCCTGAATATTTTCACACTCGGTTGGTTTGTCATCACCTTTGGCGAGCTTTGTTTATCACCTATTGGAATGTCTATCATGACCAAACTTTCGCCGCAAAGGCTTCAGGCGGTAATGATGGGTATGTGGTTCCTTGCAAGCGCTTACGGTCAGTACTTTGCCGGCTTACTTGGTGCAAATATTTCTGAGGCCTCGGAAAATTCTACCAACCTGGAGAAATTAAACGTGTATGCCGATGGTTACAAACAGCTGGGAATTTACGCACTGGTAATCGGCATTATCATGATCGTGTGTGCTCCATTCATCAGAAAGCTGATGGGATCGGTAAAGTAAAATTAATTGTTCACCAACTCCCGCTTTTTTCTTTCAATCAAAAGGTATTTCAATACTCTTATTCTGGACCCATCATACAAAGCTACCACTAACAGCAAGAGGCACACCAGGAAGAATAATCTAAACCCGAGAAAGCCGTGCACAAATCCGCTGGCAACAGCGCCTGCAACATAAGAAACCATGATTGAAAAGATAAGAATGGCTTTACCTCTCAGCTCTTTGTTATCTCTGTATTGTTTTTGAGTAAACATCGAAAACAGAATAGCAATGTCGGTTGTAGCCCCGGTTAAATGTGTTGTTTTAACAGCGAAATTGGAAATGCTGGCAGTAAACCCGTTTTGCAAACCCATAGCAAAGAGTAAAACCGCCAGCAAAATTTCAGTTTCGTTTAAGGTCTCCTGGTAAAAGTAGCTTCCATAAATTCCAACCGACGCAATGCACACAATTTCAAGGAAAACAGGCAGAGCGTGAGCCAGGTAGGTGCGTGTGTTCGCTACGTTAATAATGATCAGGTTTGATATAAAACTCCCAAGGAAGAAAAGAAAGATCCACGCAAACACAACTGCGACTTCATAAAGGTTTCCTTTCACGATTTCTGCTGCAAGAATGGCATAGTAGCCGGTAACATTTGATGCGAAAGAAAAAAAGATCATAAACGCCGCTACGTTAACCATGCCCGCGATAAATGCTGTGATGCTTCCTAATAAAATGTTATCCTTTAACGTTCTGCTGCTACTGTATTTCGAGATCATGATGTTTGTGTTTTCTTGCAAACGTGAGCCTGGCAATGCCTCTTACTTCCATGTCGGTGTCAAAATTTATCACCATGCTACTGTCGTTTAGTTCTGTGATGTTATAATTTTCTATTCTGTCTTCGTCTCTTAACTCAAGAACATGGCCCCTTCCGTTAAGCTTCCATTTTATTATCCTGTGGCCCTGCGGTCCATAAAGAACCAGTTTTCCATTAGGAAGAAACAGCCATGTTTCAGAAGTATGAATGGAAAGTTTTTGTCCGATAAGGTCTTTAACCTCGTCACTGATGTCGCGATAGTTATTTCTTTCGGGTGGAAGTTTATTTACCTTCTCATATTCCCAGGCGCATTCTTCCCAACCACCGATTATTGTTTTTGCCGGGCTCCGCGAGAAACTGAAGGCCGTGAGGAGTCCAGAAATCGCGATAATAAATACCGAGAAATACAGAAGTCTCAAAGCGCGTTTAGTTTTTTTATTTTCCCGGTACTTTTCCATTTTTTATAGTCTCGTTGTCTCCACAACGAAATTGGTTTATTGTTTTGCCCAATTAAAAAGTGCGTTAAGCTGGTTCTTTTCATAAGTCTCTTTTTCCTCTTTCCAATCAATTTCACGAACAGGGAATGGAGATTTTTTTAATA
>JAEUTM010000358.1 GCA_016788025.1 Bacteroidia bacterium | reverse complement strand
ACCGTGTTTTCGTTAGCCAGTCTATCGTTCTCCTGGCGCAATGCAAAATATTCTTTGGTGTTGGCTGCAGATTCATAAACGCTGGCAACTACTCTGTTAGAGGAATTTAAAACATGTGAGCCCTGAAAGCCGTTGTCTCTCACCATTAAAAAAGCACAGATTACCTGGAGGAACAAGAAAATAAAAATGAAATTGTGCTTTAAGATAAAGGCAAACAGGTTCTTCATGCGCGGTTAAATATTAGATTGCTTACGCATGATTGCGGATGAATATTGTTTGAAAAAGCGCATACTTAAAACTAATGCGCCAGTGCTGGCGTTACTTGATCAGGAAAGGGAATTTATGAACATTTTTCAGTGCAATTCCGGTACCGCGGGCCACCGCACGAAGCGGATCCTCACAGACATGCACCGGTAATTTTGTTTTCAGGGAAATACGCTTGTCGAGACCTCGCAAAAGAGAACCACCACCTGCCATGTAGATACCTTTTCGATAGATATCGGCTGCTAACTCCGGTGGAGTCATCTCTAGCGCGTTTAAGATCGCCTCTTCAATTTTAGAAATTGATTTGTCAAGACAGTGGGCTATTTCAACGTAACTAATGTAAACTTCTTTAGGAATTCCGCTCATTAAATCGCGACCCTGAACGGCGTAATCAGCAGGTGGATTTTCGATTTCGGTCATCGCAGCACCTACCTCAATTTTTACACGTTCAGCACTGCGTTCACCAATTAATATGTTGTGCTGGCGACGCATGTACTCTTCAATATTTGCATTAAAATCGTCACCTGCTATGCGAATCGATTTATCACATACAATACCTCCCAATGCAATTACGGCGATCTCGGAAGTACCACCGCCGATATCAATAATCATATTTCCCATTGGTTCTTCCACGTCAATGCCCATCCCAATTGCTGCCGCCATAGGCTCATGGATCATATAAACCTCTTTCGCGCCGGCGTGTTCAGCACTATCTCGTACCGCACGTTTCTCAACCTCAGTTATACCACTTGGAATACAGATCACCATTTTTAAAGAAGGTTTAAATAAACGGTTCCCCGAATTCACCATACGGATCATTCCCTTCAGCATCTCTTCCGCTGCCTGGAAATCTGCAATCACACCATCTTTCAACGGACGAATGGTTTTAATGTTCTCGTGTGTTTTACCATGCATCATCTGAGCAGAACGTCCAACCGCAATAATCCTACCGGTTGTTCTATCCATTGCTACAATGCTTGGCTCATCTACCACCACCTTATCATTGTTAATAATGATCGTATTTGCCGTACCAAGGTCAATTGCGATATCCTGCGTTAAAAAGTCAAATAATGCCATATACTGGGAAAGTATCTAAAAGCTGTAAAGTTAAAAAAATTGCAACCCGAACGTAATACTTTTAAGGTTTTTAAACCTAAAATATCAACGGATTAATCAACAGGTGGAAGCCGCTGGTTTTACTAGTATCCAAGGATTTTAAGCATACTCTTGTAACTTTGCTCTTTGGCAAACAAACGGGTTAAAATCTTTCCGTCTTCATCTCTGTCAATCAATACATGTTTTGGGGCGGGGATCAAACAGTGCTGTGTTCCACCATAGCCACTCAGAGCCTCCTGGTAAGCACCTGTATGAAAAAATCCGATGTACTGTTTTTCTTTTTGCTGCTTATCAATCTTAGGTAGAAATACCTGGTTGGTATGGGCCTCTGTATTGTAATAATCCATGCTGTCACAGGTCATTCCACCAAGATTTACCGGCCCATAAGGCTTGTCCCAGTTATTAATGGCCAGTAGAATAAACCGTTGATTAATACCCCAGGTGTCAGGAAGCGTGGTAATAAAACTACTGTCTATAAAATACCAGGTTTCCCGGTCGTTTTGTTGTTTCTGATCTACCACAGAATACAGCGTAGCGCCGCTTTCACCAACTGTAAAGGAGCCAAATTCAGTAAATATATTCGGTTCATCTATTTCGTTCTGTGTGCAGAAGCTTTTGATCTGCGCAACAATCTCTTCAATCATGTATTCGTAATCATACTCAAATCCTAAGGAGTTACGAATCGGCATACCACCACCAATATTCAGGGAATCCAGTTCAGGACTCACTTTTTTTAGTTCTTTATAAATGTTCAGGCACTTGTTCAACTCTGTCCAATAGTAAATGGTGTCTTTAATCCCTGTGTTGATAAAGAAATGAAGGAGCTTGAGTTTAAATTTGGGATTGGGTTTTATTTTCTCGTTAAACAGGTTCATGATCTCACTGTTTCGTATGCCCAATCGCGAAGTGTAAAAGGTAAAGGATGGCTCTTCCTCGGTACTGATCCTGATTCCCAGATTCACAGAATCAACTTTTACATGTTTCTTGTAATAATCTATTTCGTCCAAATGATCAAGTACCGGTATCACATTAAAACCTTCGTTAATCAATTCGCAGATGTTCTGCTTGTAGGGTGTGCGTTTATAACCGTTACAAATAATATATGTATCTTTGTTTAACGCTTTTTTTTCATATTGCTCTTTGATAATTTGTATGTCAAATGCCGATGAAGTCTCTATATGTACTTCATTTTTAAGAACTTCGTCAAGAACGAAGCTAAAGTGCGAGCTCTTTGTACAGTAGCAGTAAACGTACTTGGCTTTGTAATCTACTTTAGCCATGGCTACATTAAACAGTCGTTTAGCCTTTTGGATCTGGGAACCTATTTTCGGTAAATATGTGATCCTCAATGGAGTACCATATTGTTTTATAATATCCATTAAAGCAATATCATTAAAATAGAGCTCATTGTCCTTTACTTCAAATCCCTCTTGCGGGAAGTTAAAGGTCTGCTGAATGAGGGTTGAATACAAATTATCCATTTATTATTGAAGTAAGTGAGTTTGTTTGAACAAAAGCGATCAAAGTAAGTGATTTACTTGCTACAAAAGTACTGGTAATTGATTAACTATTTGTTAAATTTTATGATAAAGCCTATTAAAATAGTCGAAGTAAAGAGTGAGATTGGAGCTGGAACACGAGGCGCCAGCATGGGGGTCGATGCGATCAAAATTGCTGCCCTGGATTTCGGAAGTCCTTTTTTTAAACGATTTAAATCCGTAGAAGTTCCCAATGAGAATAATCTTCTGCTGGAACCGATCATCCACGATTACGCCAAACGGATCAAGGGGATTTATAACCTGAACGATCGCCTGTCCAAGGAAATTGCTAAAACACTTAAAGCGGATCAGCTTCCTATTGTGCTAGCAGGCGATCACAGTTCCGCTCTTGGAACCATAAGTGGCATCCGTATGGCCTACCCGGAAAA
>JAEUTM010000352.1 GCA_016788025.1 Bacteroidia bacterium | reverse complement strand
CCCCGCGATCTTTGAGATTTTTATTCCCTGTTCGAGTAATGTTGAAACCTTAAGCAGTTTTTTTACCTGTTCGTCGTCGTAGTACCTGATATTTGTAGCGGTTCTATGGGGTTCAATAATCTTATAACGGCGCTCCCATATCCTCAGGGTATGGTTCCTGATGCCTGTTAAACGCTCAAGATCTGATATATTATACGAATTCAATGTGGAGGTTTTCACCTGCAAAGTTAAACAAAATTTGAGATATCCAATTATTTTGTTGAAGAACTTTTTACGCTCCAGGATCATCAGGGATTAAATAATTGAAAACTTAAACATTATGGGTTCGGAATTGTTACAAAATGAATCAAGGTATTTTGAGAAGGGACTGTATGGACATTGATTATTATCGTGAGCAATTAGAGGCCAAGGAAGACATGCTCGCCCGGACAACTCTTTGAAGGCAGATTTGTTTTTTTTACACCTCTCATCTCTTGTTTAATTTAACCACCAGATACTTCCGTTCAGGATGCTGGCGAATAACACCCAGCCTAGATAAGGTAACTGCAAATAGGCAGCACGTTTATTTAATTTTTCAAAACGGAATATCATTGTCAGAATACATAACCAGAGGATGACAATCTCAAGGAACGCAAAACCTATCCAGTGAAACTTAAAAAAAATAAAACTCCAGCAAAAGTTTAAAATCAATTGCAGCCAATAAATAAATGTGGCTTTGGTGCGTTGTGGGCTTGATGGTGATTTCATAATTATGAAAAAGGATATTCCCATTAACACGTAGAGTATTGTCCATACAGGACCGAACAAGTAATTGGGAGGGTTAAAAACAGGCTTGACCAAATCAGAGTACCAATTATTAACATTTGTGGCCGTGGAAATTCCTGCAAAGCTACCGGCAACAAGTGGCGGTAAAAAACATAAAGCCAATTTTAAATATTTGTTCATTGCTCCTTATTTTTTTGCTTGATTTGATTGTTCGTATTGTCTGCTCTTTCAAAGACCTCGTCTGTTTCGGCAAGCGGCAAATTTGGTTTTGCGTAGGATAAACGGGCAATTCTTGTGGTTTTGTGATAACTATCTAAACCGCTACAGGTAATGGTTCCGGCTTTTTCGAGGTTTATATATCCATCCTCCAGAATACAATCATCGGGAAGCGACACAGAGATAATCGAGGCAATGATTAAGATTGTTCCGTTCTCAATAATGTCAACCCGTCTTTCAAATCGTGCGCCAATTTTAATATTGCTTTCGGCCACAAAAGGTGCAGCGAAGTTTGTTTTGTATTCAGCTGTTAAGGAGGTTGCATCAAATTCGCTTATATCCTGTGGGTACCGGGCGGATGTTTGATGTGCTTGTTTGTAAAAACTTTCGTTAACATGATTAACGGTGAACTCCTTAACAGAAAGAATATTGTCTAACGTATGCCTTTCAGCAGAGTCGGGCCGAATAATAAAACCAAATAATGGTGGACTTGCTCCCAGGTGAAAGAAGGAGTTAAAAACCGCCAGGTTGCTTTGTTTTTTTTTATTAATGGTCCCAATCAAAACCAGGCTCTTAAATCCACCTAAAGAATTTATAAAAGTTGCCCGGTAACGCTGGTCAAACTGGAGAATATCGTTTACTGAAAATTGCTTTGCCATGCTTATAATTTTAGAGTTCCCATTCCACCATCAACCGCCATCACCTGGCCCGTAACCCAGGATGCTTGCGGTGTCAGCAGGAAAGCGATGGCTTCTGCCAGTTCACCCGGAGCGCCTACTTTTTTTAACGGGTTGCGCTTTTCAGCAGCTTCAATTTTCTCAGGCGTATCTGTAAATCGAGCGGCGAGCGGCGTAAGGGTGAGTGAGGGCGCAATTGCGTTTACGCGGATATTAGGCGCAAATTCAGCGGCAAGGGATCTGGTTAACGCTTCGATAGCCCCTTTAGCCATGGAAATCGAGGAATGAAAGGGCATACCAGTTTGCGCAGCCACAGAGCTGATCAGGACAATAGACCCTTGCTTACTTTTTTTAAGAATTGGTAAGTAGGCCTGAATAAAATTAACCGCTCCAAATACATTTATATGATAGTCTTCCTTAAAATCTTGTTCTGAAATTCGGTTAAAAGGTTTCAAATTAATAGTTCCCGGAAAGTAGATCAGTCCGTCAATTTCCTGGATAGTTGTCGGAAAATTAGGCGGTTCGTAGTTTTCAATTTTATAAAAGTCGTCATAAGCATATAATTTTTCTTTGGTAGAAAGACCTATTGCTCTGTTTCCGCGTGACTGTAATAACTCTGCGGTTTTAATTGCAGTTAGACTCGAAGCCCCGGCTAATAGATATGTTGCGTTCATCTGCGTTGTCGTTTTGAAATTTTATTGATTGTTATGGTGCGTTGTATCTTGCTTTTAAACCGTTTTACAGAGGTTGCGCGGGTCCTGGCGTGTTTGGTTTTACAGTTTTCTACACGGATTCGCCATCGTTTATAGCTGCTAAATCGTAATTTTCTTTTCATCAATTTCCTCACTTTGTTTTCGGTAAGGCCAAACTGGAATTTTATTTCATCAAAAGGGGTGCGGTCTTCCCAGGCCATTTCTATAATCCGATCTATTTCAATATCTGTTAGAACGTGTTCCGACGCCGGAGTTTCATAATGCATATAAGCCATAGGCGAAGGAAGATCGCTGTAGTGGCAATAATTATCAGGGTTTGAAACCATGTTAGTTCGTATTAAAAAGTTCGTCTATTTTTTTATAGCGATAGTCAAACACTTCTTTCAGTTGTCTTTTAATAAAAATTGCGTTTGCCAGCTTACCTATTGGTCCAAATGGGGCTCTGTAATGGACAAGGTCGATCATTTCAACGCCTTGGTTTACCTCTTTTAAGAAATGCTTGTGATGCCAGAATGCATATGGTCCGTAGCGTTGTTCATCCACAAAAAATTCGTAGTCTTTTACGTGGGTTATTTCGGTTACCCAGTGGAGCTTGATGCCGAGTACCGGTTTCACATAGTATTCAATGATTTGACCCGGATACATTTTATCCCCGTGCAAGTCGTTCAATATTTCAAAACCCATGTAGTCGGGGGTAATTGCAGCCAGGTTCGCCGGGGAACTCATGAAGTCCCATACGGTCTTTATATCGCATTTAATCAGCTGGTTTGTTTGTAAGGTTTCGAGCATAATTTATTTTGTTTAACAAAAGTACTTAAAAGTTAGACAAAAATAAATGTAAATTTGCCTTAAATAAGAAAACTTATGCCTACCGAGGAAATTAATGTTAAAGCTTTGCTGCACGATGGGGAAACCATCTTAAAGAACCTGGATATTGATGAAATAGGAGATGACCACATCAGTACCAGTGTTGATACCCCGATGAGGGCCGATGCATTTTTGCTAAGCAATTCCGAAAAACGTCAGAAGATCGAACACCATTTCAGGGAGATTATGAATGTTCTTCGACTGGATTTAAATGACGATAGCCTGAAAGGGACACCAGCGCGCGTAGCGAAGATGTATGTGGATGAAATATTTTCCGGGCTAAATCCGGCAAATAAACCCAGGGTTGCCTTGTTTCAGAATAAATATCAATACAAACAAATGCTTGTAGAAAAAGACATAACCTTCTACAGCAATTGCGAACACCATTTTGTACCACTATTTGGTAAAGCTCATCTAGCTTATATTTCTTCCGGAAAGGTTATAGGTTTGTCTAAATTGAATCGTATTGTTAATTATTACTCCAAACGGCCCCAGGTTCAGGAAAGGTTAACAGTGCAGATAGCCAACGAGCTAAAAAGTGTTCTTGAAACGGAAGATGTTGCTGTTTTGATTGAGGCAAAACACTTATGCGTTTCCTCCAGAGGAATAAAAGACACGAGTGCATCTACCATTACTTCCTATTACGGTGGTAAATTCAGTGAAGAGTCAGTTAAAGAAGAATTTCTTTCCTATTTGCAATTAAAACCAATGGAGTGATGGAAAATCCGATAGACAAGGATAAGGTTGCCGAGAACCCAGGACTCCTTCCTTATGCTCACACCGTGGGAAGTATCGTTGTTAAGCCGGAGGATAGGGGGCAGATTAAATCGCGGGCTTTGTCGGCGATGTACGAACAAACCGACGCCATGCTAAAACAAATTCAAGCACAGGTTGAAACCTTG
>JAEUTM010000348.1 GCA_016788025.1 Bacteroidia bacterium | reverse complement strand
AATTAAAAAGGAGGTAAAAATGACTCTCATCGAAAGGAAAGGGAATCTATTCCCAACAATCCCAGCGTTGTTCGACGATTTTTTTAGCCGCGAACTTTTTAACTGGGGAAACAACAACCATTCAACCACAAGAACCACACTACCTTCAGTAAACATTCGCGAAAACGAGGAAGACTACGAGGTTGAGTTGGCTGCACCTGGTATGGATAAGAAAGATTTTAAAATAACTCTGGATGGAAACTTACTAACGATTTCCTCTGAAAAACAACAAACAGATGAAAAAAAATCGGCACACTTTGTTCGCAGAGAATTCAGTTATCAGGCATTTCAGAGAAGCTTTGAATTACCAAAAGATGTAGTGGAAGAAAATAAAATCAGAGCCCGATATGATAACGGCTTGTTACGGCTAACTGTTCCAAAGAAAGAAGAGGTAAAACGTAAAACGCCTAAAATGATAGAGATTGGGTAATCTTGAACGGCCCGTTAAGCGGGCCGTTTTTCTTTTTTATTCGGATTCGAAAGTTAAAGGCTTGTTTAACCGTCTCCAACTGCTCCGCCACCATTACCTGTTCTAAACTGACTTATAACAACTTGAAAGACGTTGGATGCATAACCAAATCCTGTAGTAGCAATTTCAATATTTGGAAACTTGTTTGACCGATAGTTACATTTGCTTAAAATTACTCCACATGAAAAAAGTCCTTCTTTCTATTTACATGCTCCTGGCGATCACATCTTCCTTCTCTCAAAAATCTGATGAGATCAAAACAAACTCCGGAATACTAACCATCCAACCGATTTACCATGGCGCGATTGTTTTTACCTGGAACGGAAAAACAATTTATGTGGATCCCTATGGCGGAGCGAAAGCTTACGAGGGCGTAAAAAAGCCGGACTTAATTTTGATAACGGATATTCATCCGGATCATTTAAATGCCGAAACTTTGGACGCTATAAAAGCTGATCAGGCAATCATTGTCGCACCACAGGCTGTTGCCGATCAGATTCCGGATAAATATAAGCCCTTAGTCCGGGTGATGAATATTGGCAGTAGCTCAACCATTTTTGATGTTGCCATTACAGCTACGCCCATGTATAATCTTCCTGAAGAACCGGATTCAAAACATCCAAAAGGCAGAGGCAATGGTTATGTTTTGAATTTCGGCAACAAACTGATTTACATATCAGGTGATACCGAAGACATTCCAGAAATGCGTGCACTCAAAAATATCGACATTGCTTTTGTTTGTATGAATCTGCCTTATACCATGGATATTAACCAGGCGTCAAGTGCAGTGCTCGAGTTTAAACCGAAGATTGTTTATCCATATCACTATCGCGGAAAGGATGGTTTGAGTGACGTAAATGGTTTTAAAGAACTGGTCAATAAAGGAGATAAAAAAATTGAAGTGAGATTGAGGAATTGGTATCCCTTTTAAAATACAACGCAGATTTCGCTGATGACACAGATGATTCAACATCTCCGCAATTTGTATAATCTGCCTTAAAATAGTTTCTTAAATCAACATCCGCGTAATCTGTGCAATCTGCGTCAAACTCTAAACAAGTTAAGCACGAATTTTCAACTTATCAGGATTTCTCACATACAATAATCGTGTGATATTATTCTCATCCGATTCAACGTATTGCATGGAATCCAGCTCCCCGTTTGAGCGGCGAAAGATCAGGGCGCCAGGTCTACCGTTTACAAAGGCATTTTTATATTCAAATTCATTATTTTGATTTTCGGGAAGCCGCATTATACCCGACAGAAATTTCAAAACCTTGGCCAGGCCAAATAGTGGTTTCAGAGCAGCCGCACGTTTGCCTCCTCCGTCATTAAACAATTCTATGTCTTCACGAAGCAATTTTCCAAGTGAGGTTACATCGTTTCCGTGAAGCGCTTCAAGAAAAGCATTTGAAAGAGCATTTTGTCTTACCGGATCAACCATCTTATTTTTAGCCCGCCCCAGCTTTTCATGGGCGCGATGCAGAACTTGCCGGCAATTGTCCTGGGAGAGGCCTGTAATTTCGCCGATACTCGCATATTCCTCCGAAAAACTTTCGCGTAAAATAAAGACGGCCCTCTCAATTGGGTTCAAACGTTCCAAAAGAAAAAGCAATCCATATTCCAATGTGGGTGTACCTTCCTGTTCCCATGTTATATATGGCTCAGGCAACCAGTAACCCTTATAATTCTCTCTTAAGTTTTTTAATTCGTTGAGGCGATCAATACTTTTATTCACTACCATTCTTCCCAGATAGGCTTTGGGTTGTTTCGCCTCCTTTACCTGCAACCATTTTTCGAAGATATCCTGCACAATATCTTCCGCTTCTTCAATAACGCCCAACATGTTATAGGCCATACCAAATAGGTACGGCCTGAGAGACAGGATGTCGTTGGTTAATTCCATAAAGCTACAGGCACTAAACTAATAAAGGAATACCTGTTTTAAAAATCTAATTGTTTGCCACCCGCTTTTTAGCGATGTCACAAAACATATCGGAATGAATGTTTAAT
Source organism: Bacteroidia bacterium (assembly GCA_016788025.1). GTDB lineage: Bacteria > Bacteroidota > Bacteroidia > B-17B0 > Aurantibacillaceae > Aurantibacillus. Next base: position 6,456 of record JAEUTM010000348.1, on the reverse strand, counting down.
GCGATGTTTCCAATATTATAATAAAATTCTGTCGCGCAGATCCATGCTATTTCGCAAATCTCACGTTCATTATAATATCCTGCCAGACGATCAAACATCTGTTGTTCCATTTTACGATCGCGGGAAAGCATTGTCACAAAATCAAGAAGCGTTTTTTCTTTTTCAGAAAACACCTTACTGTTCTGATAATCGCTGAGTGCATCAAATTTAGCCTGATTCATGGAGGCTACAATTGTTTGTGCCCTGGCGATATCTATGCAGAAAAGACAAATGTTTATCTCGGCAACCTTCTGGCGAACCAACATGATCGTTTCAGCAGGAAGACTTATTTTTTTGTCAAGCTGCGAGATCTTTCCCGAAAAAGAGCCGAAACTCATAGGCATCCTGGCGGCCATTACTTTCAGTGGTGTCATCACTTTACCAAATTTTTTCCTGGAATAGGAATAAAGCATTTTCCATAACAGGCCTTTAGGCTGTTCAATGGGAAGAAGAAAAGGTGTATCCATAGTATTAACGTTTATATTAAGACTGTGGAATTATCAGTTTGTGACACATTCTGAAGAAATAATGTGGCCCTTGTGAATCTAACTGATTACCAGATAGAAAAAATGAAAAGGTTGTACTGTGTTATTCCTCTCCCTACCAGTATGAGGTAAATTTTGGTGAAAGAGAGCTTTGTTTGTGTTTTTCAATATTCTGAGAAAGAAGCGTATTACTCAGTTCGTTAACCACGTCGCGGCTTAATAAAAACTCGAAGCGTTTTCCAAAACCGTTGTGAAGAATCTGTTTTAAATTCGAGAGGGTTAAATAATCAGGTCGTTTACTCCAATGGTGATTAAAATTTAACCATGAACACTCCGGAGGTAAATAGTCCGGGAGATAATCCACAGACACAAGGTTACTGAACAACGAAAAGTCGCAGGACCTTACATCGCCCATTTCATGCTCATAATAAAATTCCAGTTCACTTGAATGTAAATCAAAAGTCATTTTTGCGGAAGATTTTATTCCCTTGCTAGGATTAAAACTGCCCATGTTATTTGAAACATAAACCAGCACCTGGTTTTTTACACGCTTTACCTCAGAGCTACTTAGCCAGGGATTCTCTTCATGTTGAGGAAAAAAATAATTTTCAGCCTCCTGTGTCACATCGTTTATTCTTACGGTTAGATGTTGCCAGGTTCCCTCTGCGGTGCCCAATGGATTAAGATCTATTTTTCCTTCATGTCCCTTTATTCCATCAATTAACCATTTTACTTTCAGCGCTGCAGGATCATTAAACGGATAAAAAAACCAGTATTGCAGATCGGTGTGCGTGTTATTGTGGTTCTTCGCACGCACGTAGGCCCTAGGCACTATTTTGTAAGAGTCCCTGGTGACGCCCTCCTTAAGTTGCAGATAATAACGTGCGCCGTCATCAAAGTAAGACAGGTTGTTCCATGCTACTGTCCGGGTAGCTGCGGTATCATTCACTAACCAACTTTTCTGGAGATACCACTCTACATTTCCTGGCAGCGCATTGAGCACATTTTGAAAACACAAAATAGGCGCAAAGGCTTTCACCATTTCCTTTAATTCTTCAAGCGAAGGTTTAAGAGTCGTGTCCTCCGACTCTTCAACCAAAACAGGTTTATCTGCAATAGTGTTGTTGTGTTTTGGGCTTTGATCCATAATTCGTGCAGAAGTACCTTGGGGGCTGCTTTCAAACTTAAAAAGCAGTCTTCACACATTCAATCCCGGTAAGCCGTGATAAATTTCCCGGGCAAGGCTTAAACCCTTATATTTGTTTAGATTAAGCTAACCCCGAGATTAATCGACTTATGCGGCAGTCCCTCTTATTCATCCTCACTTTTACTCTTTCAGTTATTGCGGCCCAAAACAGCGACTCGCCAAAGGAAAAACATGCTGATAGTCTTCTTACAAAAGCATTTTCCGTATTTTACACATATCCCGATTCGAGTCAGTATTATACCAATCTTGCTCTTATTTACGCGGACAAAAATAACTTACCAGTGCAAAAAGGACGGGCCTGGCATTCTCTTGCTCGCACCGAAGTGTTACGTGGCGATATTGAACCAGCCTTAAAACATTTGCGTGATGCGGCAAGCCTTTTTGAAAAACAAAAACAATTTAAATACCTCGCCAAATGTTATAGTCTGATGTCTGTAGCAGTAGGTAAAATCAACAACCATAAAGAGTCTGTGAACCTTCTGCTCAAAGCAGAAAAACTACATAAAGAAGAGAATGACACTTCGGGCTTACGCTCCACGTATGTTAACCTGGCCAATACCTACTCTAAATTAAATGAATATGATAAGGCGCTTGACGCATTAAACGCGTCAAAAAAATACTCTAAACAAGGAGAAAAAGATTGGTACTATTATTATATCAATTCTGGTCTCATTCACGAAAATAAGAAGAACTACGGTTTTGCTAAAAGCCAATACGATTCATGCCTGTTGATTGCCCGACGCCATAAAATGATTGACGCGGAAGTAACTGCTGCCACTAAGATTGCCGAGCTTTATTATGCAACAAAACAGTACCCTCAGGCCGAAGAATATTTTACCAAAGCCATCGCCATGTCGAGGCAAAACAATTTACCCATTGAAGAATCGGAAGCCCTCGAAGGCTTGCTGGCATATTATGTTGCCACTGGTAACTACAAAGAAGCTTATACCAGTAAGCTGAGACTTGACAAGATTTCTGACTCACTGTTTAATATTGAAAAAATAAAAAACATCAATGCGGTAGAAGCCAGATTAAAAGTCAGTGAAAAAGAAAAGACCATAGCTCTCCAAAAGCTGGATATGGAAAAAAGTCTGGCGGAAAAAGAAAAAAGTCAACGTAATTTAAGCTTTGTAGTGGCCGGTGCCATAGTATTAGCGCTGATCCTATTCCTCACCATTTACGTGTACATTAAAACCCGCCGCCAAAAGAAAGAAGTTGAAATTCAAAAAGCAAGGGCCGAAAAACTAAACAGTCTCAATCAAAAGATTTTCGCTGTTATAGCTCACGACTTTAAAAGTCCGATGATTACGCTAAACATGTTACTGGACCTGATGGAAAATGAAAATATAAGCGCTGAAGAACTTCGCTCTTACTCGGCAGATGTTCGTCATCAATTGATCCAATCCGGACAGATTCTTGAAAATCTTCTCAACTGGGCACGTACTGAGCTTAAGCTTTCACCCGACACCACGCAAGAAGCAAACCCTCAGGCTGTGGCAGAAGAAATAATTAAAGAACTGGATGTTGTACGCGCGAAAAAAAACATTACGTTTCAAAATGATATTCCAGCGTCGATGCAGGTGAAAATTCCGGCAGACATTTTGAAAATTATTATCCGCAATTTGCTTTCCAACGCGGTAAAATTCAGTTATAGTGGTGGGAGAATTATTTTGGGCCTGGAACCAACTGCAACGCTTTTTATTAAAGATAGTGGGTCAGGAATAAGTGAAACGAAATTAAAACAGCTCTTCGGCGGCACCGTAAAAAGCGAAATGGGAACTTTCAACGAGACTGGTTTTGGTCTGGGACTTTACATAACCAACGAGTTAATACATAAATTTAAGGGTACAATCTGGGTAGAAAGCAGGGAAAATTCGGGAACAGTCTTTAAATTTGTATTTCCTGCTTATGAGTAAAATTTCCGTTGGCATTATAGATGATCACCAGGCCATTGCAAAGGGTCTTTCTTTAGAACTTAACGCATCAGGTAAGTTTGAGGTTTTATTTACCGTGCTGGAAAATTCGGAGATCATTGACGCATTACGGACACACGCTCCGGATGTATTACTTATGGACGTTGTGATGCCGGGCTCAATGGGCACCGATAATTTTAAAGAGGTGCTAAGGGCATTTCCAAACCAGAAAATAATTGCCTATACCGCCCTTAACAGCCCGGTGATGATAGAACTGCTTTTTAAAAGTGGAGTGAAAGGTTATGTAAACAAGAACCAGGATATGGGCGATGTGAAACTTGCGTTGGAGGAAGTTTTTTACGACCGCTTATATCTGCCGGCGGAATACGATTTTATTCGCAAGAAAATAAAATACTCACAGGTTCCTGATGAACTCAGCAAGCGGGAGATTGAAATTCTGAATCTTATTGCTCAGGAGAAAACAACGCCTGAAATTGCAGGTCTTCTGAATATTTCGGTGAATACGATTGAAACACACCGAAAACATCTTTTTGAAAAATTAGAAGTAAGTAATCTTGCCGGGCTTATAAAGGCTGGTTTTGAGCGAGGGTATCTCCACTGAAAACGTTTTAATCTTCCTGCACTCGGAACTGCAAAAAATTTTTTGAATGTTATTCCGGACCCTGCGTGCTTCCTGCCATCAAAATCCAGTCCAAAGATCCATCAGGCAGAAAGACACACAAAGCCGGAGTCTGTAATCCGTAACGTAGCCTCTATTTTACGGCTACTGAATTTTTCATTTTTGAGATAAACATCACAAAACGATCTGGAACCATACGTGTTACATGGAAGGTAAACAAATTATCCTTCGCAAAATCGTAGGTTGCCCCTGTCATGGTGTCTTCGATAAGCAAGTTGTACCCCGGCGGTATAACAAGTTCCGGATCTTTCTTAAAACTGTAGATTCCTTTTTTTAATGCCAGCTTAACCGGAACCAGGGTTTGCGTTACGGGTGGCAAGGATTGAAATACCACTTCCGTGCAACCCGTGGAAATTTCTTTTAATACGAGCGCTGCTTCACTTTCAGAGTAAACCACTGCACATCCATTTGCAGAAGACTGCGCGCTTTGATTCGTTGCGTTTGTTTCTGTTTGCGAAACACCTACGTATTGTAAAAAAACAAAACTGAAAATTAGATAAATTGTTTTCATGTGTTAATGTTTATGTTGGTACAAAATTACACGGGCAGATTCCGCTAAATGATCTGACCCGCTTTGTTTTGTTTCATGTGTAAGATTTTCCACTGATTTGTTTCGAGTATTCTTGCGGGGAAACCCTCAATTTAAGCTTGATGAATGTTATACTTTCACGCGTGGAGACAATGAGGGTTTCCCCTCAAAACAGGCCCGATTTAAGGTGTGTTTGTTTTGTGCTCTTTACCACGAATCCATTGATATCAAAGGGGTGCGGACCGGAAAACACTCCCCATAATTCCAAAAAGGCAAAATTTTTTTCGTCTATCATTTTTAGCCATTCATCTAAACGCCCTTTAATACTGGATATTCTGCTTGACACTTTCCCTACAAATTATCTATCTTTGCTAAATCGGTTCAGTCCACCCGATGACATTTTTTAAGACCTAAGCCACCCCTATGCTTAACCTAAAAAAAATAATAAGCCATCTGGACTCTCAGGTATATCAATCTCTCGAGGAGAATCTGATTAAGAATAAAGCAGACAATTTTTTGTTTTTACTTCGTTCGTATCGCGAGAATAATTTAAAAGACAGCCAGATTATAGAAACACTTGATATCAGCTCAAACTCCCTTTATGTCTTAAAATCGAGGCTCAACGATAAAATCCAGGAGCATTTGTCGGGAGGAGATATTCATCAGGATAAAAATGAGGTTTTCCGTCTTTTACATTCCATTCCGGAAATGTGCCAGACAAAGCCAAGAGAAGTATCATCCACTTTCCTCCAAAAACTGGAAAAGGACCTGATGCGTTATGACATGCATAATGAATTGCTTGTAGTTTACAGCGCGTTGAAAAAAAATCATCTTTTTTCTGAAAAATATTTCCATTACTCTCAGCTCTACAATAAGCACCTTGCATTTACCGTATCTCTTGAAAAATCGGAAGAGTTACTTGGTAATTTTAATCGCACGCTGGGCCAATATGATTTTTCGAGACTTCCCAGGACGCTTGAAAATCTTCTTTTCCTTAAAAAAGGTATCAACGATCATTTTGCGCTCAATCCTTCCCGGCAGATCGAATTGATCCGAAATATCATGGATATACAGCTCCAGGTATTCTGCAATCAGAAAGGTGAAACCAAAAGTACGGAAGAACTAATACAGGATACATATAAGATAGTTCAATCACTTCCGGAATCATCACCCTACAGAAGCTGGTCTGCAATTCTCGATTATCTATTTTTTGAACATTATTACAGGATTGGACAGACACAAAAAGCGGCGCAGTACTTCGAAAAAACCAATGCAAATGTGCAACATTTGCTTCTCATGAGCCCTGTTTGCCTTGTGTCACAATTCCTTGTTTCGCGGATTTGTTATGCACAAGACCAGAAACTTATTGACCAGATAAAGAACGAGCCGGCTGAGTATCTTTCAGATCCGGAAGACTCTTACACGCAAATTATGCTGGGCATTCACCATGCAACTTTGCTTTATTATCAAGGGAAGTACAAGGAGGCTTCCGCACGTTTGAATTCCATTCTAAATGTAAACAGTTTCAAAGATTACTTCCACATAAATACTGAAATCAAACTTATGCTTTCATATTTATACAT
>JAEUTM010000275.1 GCA_016788025.1 Bacteroidia bacterium | reverse complement strand
ATGGTTATGGCATAAAGATAGTTTAAAACGGATGATATCTATTTCACGGGAGAAGGTGTTTTATGGGAATGGGAACCACGGCTTACATTCCGATGGTCCGCCGCGGCGGATCGGAACCGCGCTAACGGGGCGTCCATTTTTTCGCTCCGCCGCTGTGGAGTCCAAGTTATGCATTTAGGCATTAAGACCAAAATTAACTCATTTACAATCCATAATCTTCCAGGCAAAACCGTCAGAAATATTGTACATTTTTTTGTTGTCTGCTTTGAACCAGATCTCAGCAACGCTGACAGCTGCAATCGGTAATTTTAATTTAAGCTGGACGTCGACCTCTTTGTTGTTCAGAAGAACCGGATCTTTAATGTATGTATTGAAAAACATGCCGTCTTTATAAAGAATTGAAACTGCGCAGGATCTGAACTTTTGCTTTTTACCCGAATTAGTGATCTCAACTGTGCTTTGCCAAAATTTATCTAACAGCGATAAACAAATACTGTCATGTAAATTCATGAATTCATAATTATCCGAAACTTCTTTTTTGTAATACGGGGTTTCGCGGAGTTTGCCAATGGAGTCGGGAAGGATCCGAATTATGAAAGTGGAATCAGCCCTTTCTGAAAAAAAAAAGGTTCTTGGGTTAATTGGTGCAATAGGCCGGAGAAACTTGTCCTGAGGCTCGGAGGGTTCTCTTTTTGTGACATATTTCTTTTTCTTTTCGTCATAGTATTCGCAGGTCATTGACAGGGCATTTACATAAGCAAGACTTGCTGAGTCTTGTAATTTAAAGTCAGGATTGCAATTAAATGTGCCCACCCGAACTTTGAAAATGCTGTCTGTTTGCCCTCGAAGGCTGATAAGAGCTAAGAAACAGAATGTAAAAATTAGGGTACGCATGGATAATTTGGGGTTAGGATTGTTTTTATAATGCAGAATTTGGGGAAAGGGACGCCACGGATTGGAAATCCGCGCTAACTGGTTTTGGGCGTTAATGCGTAAAAAAGGACGCACTGGGTAGTTAGGTTCGTTGTATAACCTGTTTGTTTATCATTATATTTTTGAATGAATAGTGTTTCCCCCCTTCTCCATACCATTCAAAACCACTTATTTGTTTCTCGTTGCCCGAAAGTTCCTCATAAGCTTTTTTAAATATATCTTCTATACTCTGTTCGTATTTTTGCAATTCAATATATTCTAAATCTAGTTCAATGTCCGATTTCTTTAGTAGTTCATTGAATGATTCGCGATGAATCAATAATTCTAATGCGTATGTCTTTTCTAATGCCGTCGGTTGCTTAGCATATTTTATTATTTCAGGGGCAGTTGTTAAGTATTTTTGAATTTCTTTTCTAACTTTTGGATATAAATTTATAATAAAGTGCTTTCTAGTAATTCTAAGTAAAATCGTTTCGTTTCTGTTTAACCTATTTAAATGTCCATCTTTTCTTTCTTCCAGCCAGTTTAAAATACTTGTTTTCTCAGGTTCTTCTGCGATGTGATATAATTCACACAATGTAACAAAAGTATGTTCCTTCCGAAAAATTGACTGGCTCTCATAGTTTGAAATTAACTCTTTAAAGACTGTAACTATGGATTTTTCAGGGAGTACTTTTTCAAGGTAAAATGAAGAAATTGTCTTTCCTGTTGTTAAAGGACTTTCCATGTGCATCTTTAGTTCATCCGCAGATAATAATGAAATTGATTTAAAAAAATTAGACTTAGGTTTGTCATAGTCCTCAAAACGCAACTGTAAACAATGTTTCTCTATTTGAGATGAAATTTTTGTCCTGTTAGCTCCAATTTTTCGCCACAAATTTTCCGGATAATTTCTATCGAGGCTACTTGCCGATAGTTTTTCGTAATGTTTAACCAAAGTTGCCTCAATTTGTTCTCGCACTTTTTCATTAGATAGAACATTGAAAATTTCAGACCATTTTTTTGTTATCTCTTTTTGATTAAAATGTAATATTGGTGAATAAAAATCTCCCTCAAAATATGTGGCATTATAGGGAGCGTAAATACATGTATCAATTCCGTTAGAAACAACTAAGTAAACTGCTTGGATTTCCGGATGAATACAATATTGAAGACCTTGTACTAGAAACTTATAGTCAAAAGGATATTTTACATCTTTCGGTGATTTTGCTTCTATAATCCAAAATGATTTTTTTCTAATAGTTGGGACATAATCAGGATTGTAGTGCTTAACAGATTTAGCCCCCATTTCTACAGGAGGATACCTTAACTTAAATCTTGAATAATCATCTCCGGGTCTAAAGACTTCATAATCCTTGTGTGTTTCATAACCTAAGCATCCTAACAATGGCGTTAAAAATCTTGACTCCACAAAACTTTCGGCGCGACCAGAAAAATCAAGCTGCTCTAAATTTTTCAAAATCAAATCCAGCATAAGCACAAAAAGACAATAAAACTCATTTACTAACTTTCAACTAATCAATTTCTCATTTTACTTAATACATCTTTCAATCAAACAATCCCCCAGTCTTCCCCCAGTTATTGCGGCCCAAATGCTTATAAGCCATCTCCGTTACTTCCCGTCCACGCGGGGTGCGGAGCAGGTAACCTTCCTGTACTAAAAACGGTTCGTAAACCTCTTCAATGGTGCCGGGTTCTTCGCCTACGGCGGTGCTGATGGTGTTAATGCCTACAGGACCTCCTTTAAATTTATCGATGATGCAGGAGAGAATGCGTAAGTCCATTTCATCAAGACCGTTCTTATCTACATTTAAAGCCTTCAACGCGTAAGCGGCAATTTCCAAATCAATGCTTCCGTTTCCTTTTATTTGTGCAAAGTCACGTACACGCCTTAAGAGGGCATTCGCAATCCTCGGGGTGCCACGGCTCCTGCGGGCTATCTCGTAAGCGGCTTCGTCTTTTATTTCCACGTTTAAGATCTCGGAGCTGCGTTGCACGATGCGGGTAAGTACTTTACTGTCGTAATAATTTAAGCGGCTGGTAATGCCAAAACGCGCACGGAGCGGGGAGGTGAGCAAACCACTGCGGGTAGTTGCGCCTACCAATGTAAACGGGTTTAATTTGATCTGAACAGTCCGCGCGTTGGGACCGCTGTCAATCATGATATCAATTTTATAATCTTCCATGGCAGAGTAGAGGTATTCTTCCACCACAGGGCTGAGACGATGGATCTCGTCAATAAATAAGACATCGTAAGGTTCCAGGTTCGTTAACAATCCCGCCAGGTCGCCCGGCTTATCCAGAACAGGACCGCTGGTCACCCTTAAGTTCACGCCCAGATCATTGGTAATGATATGCGCCAGGGTTGTTTTTCCCAATCCCGGAGGGCCGTGCAAAAGTACGTGATCCAGGGCTTCCTGCCTTTGTTTGGCCGCGGCAACAAATACGCGCAGGTTATCCACCACGCTCTCCTGCCCGCTGAAATCATCAAAAGCAATGGGCCTTAACGCTCTTTCAATCTCTTTGTCCGTTACACTTAAGTTTTCCTCTTCAGGGTTTAGGTTTTCGTTCATAACATTAAAGGTATCGCTTTCAGTAGCAGATTCTTGCTATAATTTGTAGAATGTTGATTTTTATAGAACGCGGATAACGCTGATCGCTTATGATTAATCATGATCATAGTTCCATCATAGTCATCCGCGTCATCTGCGTTCCAACCTAAGTTGCGTCTTTTTGAACCTAAAATCATACCTCAATCATAACCATCTGCGTCATCCGCGTTCTATCACCTGAAACCCGAAACCCGAAATAAAAAATGTTCACAACTTTCCTTCTAAAGGCGCGTTAAAAATCTAATTTTATCCATGAAAATCCCACAAAATGAATCCTTATAAAACCCGTTTTACCGCGCTGTTCCTCGGCGCTGTTATTGTTATTTCCCTGGCCGTTTACGGACTCAGCAAATTATTCTCTTCCTCCGGTACTTCCTATACCGAACAAGGAGAATACACCATCGATCCGGCTTTCGCGAATTATATCTCGTCATTTACCTCGGGATTTGTTTCCTCAGGATCTACCATTCGCATCGTTCTTACCAACGATTATCCAGGGCCCATCGAACTGAATAAAGCGACCACCGAAGAGTATTTTGATTTTAATCCTTCCGTAAAAGGGGTTACGGTTTGGAAAGATGCGCGTACCCTCGAGTTTATTCCGAGCGAACCGTTAAGGCCGGGACAAAGCTACCTGGCAAATTTCCATCTTGGAAAATTACTGGATGTAAACAAAGAATTCGAGGAATTTGAATTCCGTTTCCAGGTGATCCAGCAATCGTTGCAGTTAAGCGTAAACGATCTTAAATCCTATCATTCCCGCGATTATGAATTTTACAGTTTAACCGGAATTGTCTCTACAGCCGATAAAGCAGACAAGGACCAGGTGGAAAAAACACTCACGGCTACTATCGCAAACAATGGTCTTAAAATAAAATGGACCCATAACGAAGAAGGTACCATTCATTCTTACCTGATCGACAGCATTCAGCGCCCGGCCAATGGCAGCGCTACCTTAAGCATTAACTGCGGGGGCAAAGATCTTGGCATTGCTTATAATTCCAATGCAGACCTGGTGGTTCCACAAAAAGGAAAATTTGAACTGCTGAATGTAAAAGTGATCACGCAGGAAGATCCTTATGTGCTGGTTAATTTTTCAAATCCCGTAGACGAAAGCAAATCGCTGGAAGGTTTGCTGGGTATGAAAGGACTTACCGAGATGAAATACATTGTGAACCATAACCAGGTGCTCATTTATCCTCAGAAAGTAAAAACGGGCACTTATATTTTAGAAGTAAACGAAGGAATTCTCGATACCAAAGGAACACCCTTAGGTGTCTCTTCTGCACATACCATTGTCTTCACACAATCAAAACCCGAAGTGCGTTTTGCTGGCGATGGAAATATTCTTCCTTCTACAACTGGCCTCAGCCTTCCTTTTGAAACTGTGAATCTGCGCGCCATTGACGTGACCATTGTGAAAATTTACGCCAACAACGTCTTGCAATTTATGCAGAACAATGCTATCGACGGGCAATACCAATTGTCTCACGTGGGTAAAAAAGTACTGCATCGCAAAGTGAATCTTGGCATTCAGAATCCTGCGGAACTGGGTGGATGGAAAAAATCCGCCATCGACCTTTCTTCGCTGATTAAAACAGAACCCGGCGCAATTTACCGCGTGTCCTTGTCTTTTAGAAAAGAATATGCGTCTTATCCTTGTCTTGGTAATTCAGACCAGGCAATGGAAACGGAGAAGATCGAAGAAGAAAATACCGAAGAGGAGGAGACCTCTTATTTTAATAATTACAATTACGAATACAGCGACTACTACTATTATAACGAAGAGGGGGAGTATGAAGAGTACAACTGGGAAGATCGTGACAATCCTTGTAAGGCTTATTATTACAAACAATCGGAGCGTACCGTTTCTAAAAACGTCATGGCTTCTGATCTTGGCATCACCTTTAAAAAAGGAAATGATGGAAGTTTGTTTGTAGTGGCAAACGACCTGGTAAGCACAGATCCTCTGAGCAACGTGCAGATTGAGCTTTATGATTTCCAGAAACAATTGATCCAGACAGCTTCCACCAATTCAGACGGACAAGTCTTTATTTCTCCTGAGCGCGCCGCTTCTTTCCTGGTGGCCAAGCATGGAAAGGAATTCGCTTATTTCCGTGTGAATGATGGGGAAGCGCTTTCCCTGAGTATGTATGACGTTTCGGGTTCCGCCATTAAAAAAGGTCTGAAAGGCTTTATTTACGGGGAACGCGGCGTTTGGCGTCCTGGTGATTCTTTGTTTTTGAATTTTATTTTAGAAGATAAAGCGCAGAACATTCCGGCCAATCATCCTGTTACAATGACGGTGTTTAATCCCCAGGGACAAGTCTACAAACGCCTGGTTTCCGCAAAAAGCGTGGATGGTTTTTACAATTTCACAACGGTAACAGATGCCAATGCACCAACAGGTTTCTGGAATGTTGAGGTGAAAATAGGTTCGGTGCGTTTTAATAAATCCATTCGCATTGAAACCATCATGCCAAACCGTTTGAAGATTGCATTAAAATTTGCGAACGATAAAGTGTTGCGCTCTTCGGGAGAGAACGAGATTAAACTGCATACCAACTGGCTCACCGGCGCCACTGCAAAAGATCTGAATGTAAAAATGAATATGGCGCTGACGGGAGGAAGTACAGATTTCCCAAAATTTAAAGACTATCATTTTGATGATGTCACCAGGACTTTTGAAGCACAAAATGTAACAGTGTTTGAAGGAAAAGTAGATGATCAGGGCAATGCAAATATCCCTGTAAATATTTCTTTGGAGAACAATGCCCCGGGCATGCTTCGGGCTGCCTTCAATACGCAGGTGTTTGAGCCGGGTGGTGCATTTTCGGTGGACCGTTACAGCATGATGTATTCTCCTTACGATTTTTATGTGGGCATGAAACTGCCCGAAGGAGAAGCTTATTCAGGGATTCTTTATACGGGTCGCGAGCATATTATACAGGTGGCCACAGCCGATCCCTATGGAAATCCTGTCTCCCGGCAAAACATCAAATGCGAGGTCTTTAAGCTGGAATGGCGCTGGTGGTGGGATCGTTACGATTATGACCTTGCGAATTATGCCAGTGACCAGTATCACCAGGCTGTTTCTTCAGAACTCATCAGCACTAAAAATGGAAAAGGAACATTCAAACTCCGCATCGGTGAAGATAATTGGGGACGTTACCTGATCCGGTTTACAGACATGGAGAGCGGGCATAGAACGGCCATCACCACGTATTTTGACTGGTCTAACTGGAGGGAACGCAACAGCCAGGATGGAAACAGAATCATGTCGAACATGCTGACCTTTAATACCGACAAACCGACTTACAAAGTGGGAGATGAGGTGAAAGTGAGCATCCCAACCCCAC
>JAEUTM010000251.1 GCA_016788025.1 Bacteroidia bacterium | reverse complement strand
CGGAAGTATTCCGACACCTTTTCCATCGCAAAGTGACCTTGCTTCTGAGTTGGCTAATAGCGATTATTATGGAGTGGTAAATCCCCCGTCAGCTACTGTAAGTGCTACAAGCAACGTTATTATTATTCCTGGGCTGCAAGCAAACACCCTCTACAATTTAAAGATATACGACACATGGAATCCAAGTGGTTCATTGCTTCTTTATTCACCTATCACCTCGAATGGCTCTGGAGTTATAAGCTTTGGTCTCGATATGTCTTACCTTCCACCGAGTGCTAACTCAAATCCACCTTATCCAGACTATGCATTTATCATCACTAAGAACATCCAAAGTGGTCAGGAACCGCAAAATCCGCCTGGAAATGGAAAACTGGCCAGGCAGAACAGTAGTTCAATCAATTTTAGCGACAACAACAATGCTTCTGCAATTGTAAATATTTATCCAATTCCTTCGTCGGAAAAATTATTTGTCCAATTTGATAAGTCAGCTTGGGAAAATCCCAAGTTCTCTCTTGTGGATCAATTGGGCAAAGAAATTGAAATGGTACTCGATCTTGATAACGGATTAGTCGTGAGGAATATTCCAACGGGTTTTTATATACTAAAAATTAAAGATCGAAATAAAGAAATTTCGTCTAAGGTGATAATACAACACTGACCTTTTTATTTAAACCAATACTTCTAACCAGATAATTGCAAACCTCCACCACTACCGGTCAGATTTTACTTGACTAAGGCTTACGAGGAACAATAGCAGCTAAGGAGTCGTCGATGGCTTATGAAGGACCAGTCTGAAATCAAAAAAAATCCCCGTTCATTAAAAAATGCCGGGGATTTTTAATTCCACTAATTTTAAGCCACTCCTACGCCGTGACAGTTCTTGTATTTTTTTCCGCTACCGCACGGACAAGGATCATTCCTTCCAATTTTTGCTTCTGCGCGAATCGGTTGTGGTTTTGGCTTTTGCTGTGCGTTTTGTTCTTCAACAGCATTCTCATTGCGGGTCTCCACCAGCTTTTCTTTACGGGCTGGTTGTTGTTGCTGTGTAAAACGTGCCTGTTGCTGATTGTTATTGTTACCCTCGGTTGGCAAACCACCTTTCATTAAGAAAGAGATCACCTCCTTATTGGCTTTGTTCAGCATGTCTTTAAACAAATTAAAAGACTCAAGTTTATAAATCACCAAAGGATCTTTTTGTTCTAAAGACGCATTCTGAACAGCTTGTTTAAGATCGTCCAACTCACGTAAATGCTCTTTCCACGAATCATCAATCATTGAAAGCACCACACTCTTTTCAAAACCATGGAATAATTCACGGCCTTTTGTTTCGTAAGCTTTCTTAATGTTTACCATCACCTGTAAACCACGGATCCCATCGGTAAACGGCGTTACCATGTTTTCGAAAGTATTGCTTTGATTTTGGAAAACGTCGCGTACCACTGGGAATGCCTGCTCCGCAATCATCTGCGTTCTTTCGTGATAATGTTTCAGTGCGGCTTCAAATAAAGTTTGTGTGAGTTCTTCTTCGCGACCATTAACAAATTGTTTTTCCTCAAAAGGACTTTCGATTCCAAAGTTTTTGATACACTCCAATGTAAACCCTTCAAAGTCCTTCAGTGGTTGGTATTCTTCAACGATATTTCCGGCTACTTCGTAAATCATGTTCGCAATGTCAATGCTCAGCTTATCGCCATACAGCGCATTTCTTCTGCGTTTATAAATCACCTCACGCTGTGCATTCATCACGTCGTCATATTCGATCAAACGTTTACGAATACCAAAGTTATTTTCCTCTACTTTTTTCTGCGCACGCTCAATACTCTTCGTAATCATACTGTGCTGGATTACTTCCCCTTCTTTCAGCCCCATACGATCCATTAAAGAAGCAATTCTCTCACTTCCAAATAAACGCATCAGGTTATCTTCCAGACTGGCGAAGAATTGAGAACTTCCCGGATCACCCTGACGTCCCGCACGACCACGCAACTGCCTGTCCACACGACGACTTTCGTGGCGCTCGGTACCAATAATCGCTAAACCACCCGCTTCTTTCACACCAGGTCCAAGTTTAATATCCGTACCACGACCCGCCATGTTGGTAGCGATGGTAACGGTTCCAGCCTTGCCGGCCTCTGCAACAATGTCCGCTTCTTTAGCGTGCAACTTCGCGTTCAACACATTATGTTTGATGTTACGAAGTTTCAGCATACGGCTTAATAACTCAGAAATCTCTACAGTAGTTGTACCGATCAGTACCGGCCTGCCCGCTGCTACGAGTTTTACAACTTCTTCAATAACGGCATTATACTTCTCGCGTTTCGTTTTGTAAACCAGATCCTGCTCGTCTTTACGAACAATCGGTTTGTTAGTAGGAATTTCAACGACATCCAGTTTATAGATGGTCCAGAACTCCTGCGCCTCGGTAGTCGCAGTACCGGTCATTCCGGCAAGCTTATGATACATCCGGAAATAGTTCTGAAGCGTAATGGTCGCGTAGGTCTGAGTAGCGGCCTCGATCTTCACATTCTCTTTCGCCTCAATTGCCTGATGCAATCCATCGCTATAACGACGACCTTCCATAATACGACCGGTTTGCTCGTCAACAATTTTCACCTGGCCGTTATCGATCACATACTCCTGGTCTTTTTCAAATACGGTGTATGCTTTTAATAATTGGTTTACGGTGTGAATACGTTCGCTTTTTACGCTGAATTCGCGCATTACCACTTCCTTCGCAGCCGTTTTTTCCTTCGCATCCGTATATTTCTTTTCAATCTCTGCAATTTCTTCGCCTACGTTGGGGATTACGAAAAA
>JAEUTM010000244.1 GCA_016788025.1 Bacteroidia bacterium | reverse complement strand
TCCCTAAAGTGCGCATTTACGAAGTAGGGATTTCATATTATGGACGCACCTACGAAGAAGGAAAAAAAATTGGCTGGAAAGATGGTTTCAGAGCTATCTATTGTATCCTGAAATACGGATTGTTTAAGGCTTCCTGATTTTTATTGCGTGAATTCATATTGAGATTCGAACCAGTATTTTTCTGCATTAGCGAAGCTGTAAAGCATATTTTTTTCTGATACCAGAACAAGCTTTTTATTGCGGAGCTCCTTAATACGATATACAAGATGGGTATTCGATTTAATGAAGCTGTCATAATAATACGTTTTTCCTTGCAACACACTTGTAATTTTTAATTGGATATATTCTTTTTTCTTTGCCTTACCCTGGCCGTCTTCAAAATCCCATTCTCCTTCCGCCTTAAAAGTATTACCATTGCTTTCTTCTTCGACAACAAAATGGCCCTTTTTATCAAACTGAATATTTAAGTGATGTGATACTCCTGTTTCTAAACTATTTTTTTGAACGTGTTTATAAGAAAGATCACTCTCTGAATATTCATAATGTTCATCGGTTACACCTGGAGCATTTTCGGTGTGAACATCGAGGTAACCACTCTTCAGAGTCCAGTTTCCTGTTATCCTGTTTTTCCTGGTTCTTAAGGACAACAAGGGATCATCTTCTCCCTTTTTACAGCTCTGAAAAAAACCAACCAGCAATAAACCGCAAGCGATGTATCTTGTTATTAGTCTCATAGTTTTACTGGATAAATTTAAAATAAGCGTTTTGCGAAACCTCGTCACTACCCGCGTCAGACTGTAAAAGCGTATAGGATTCCATCTGCAGTTCTTTGTTCTTAAGCCCCTTTAGTCTATATGAAAAAGAGCTACTGCCGCAATTAAAAACGTGGCCGGTAGACAAACTTCCACGGTTTACAGTGGTAATGTCAAAAATTACCGATTCTTTGCTTTTACGCTTCCCTACTCCCGAATTAAAACTCCATGTACCACTTGCATCAAGAGCTGCCGATCCGGCAGCTTCGTTCAGTGTAAATGTTCCATCCTTTTTTATATTTAAATTTAAGATGTATTTACCGGTATAAACGATAGGATATCCTCCCGTATATGTATCATATTGGGTGAAATTTGAACCATCAAAGTCATATTTTCTGGAATACCCCTCTGAATTAAATGAAACAGAACCCGAAGTCAGTCGCCATTCTCCTACCAGGCGCGCTTTGCGGGTGCGGAATGAAAAACCGGGATCAGCTTCGCCTTTCTTACAGGAATTAAATACCAATACAATCAAAGTAAGAAGAACGAGTCGTTTTGAGCACTTTTTTACACACAAAAATGGACTAAAACTCACTTTTTTAACGAAAATATGCGTTTTATGCAGAAGTATTGCCTGGAAAATTGCCACGTAAATATTTTTTGATTAATTTTGGGTAAATCTTTAAACGAATATACTTTTTAAATTCTTAACATCCTATTTTTTCCCTCCCTTTTTGCCATTCGTTTAACTTAAAACTTACCGGTATTATTTAAATAAATTGCAATTGGTGCGGACCAGATGTTAAGCCCTAAAGGTAACTCTGTAAAAAGACCATATTGCTAGGATTAACCCTTTTTATCCTTGTAGTATTTAGTAATAACAAAAAGGGGGAAATAAAATTAATACAAATGGAAAAAGGTACAGTAAAATTTTTCAATCAAACAAAAGGTTTCGGCTTCATTAAAGTAGAAGGAAGCGGAAAAGAAGTTTTTGTTCACGTTTCTGGTTTAAAAGACGAGATTCGCGAGAACGACAACGTTGTTTTTGAAATCCAGGAAGGCAAAAAAGGCCCTAACGCGGTGAACGTGAAGTTGGCTTAATTCTCTCTGGTTGATAATGCGATTACAGATTTATTTATACCAAATGCTAATCATTGAATCATAAATTTTACCCTGAAATCACATAACATTTAATCAACAAAAAACCCGCTCGAAATATCGAGCGGGTTTTTTTATTGGATCTATGATCCGTTAAACGGTCATAATTTCTTTTTCTTTCTGTTCGATGTGTTTGTCTACCTTCGTCACATGCGAATCGGTAAGAGTTTGCACTTTTGCTTCTCCATCTTTCGCAGCATCTTCTGCCAAGCCATCCTTCTGAAGTTTTTTTATCTGCTCCATCGCGTCTTTACGTGTATTCCGAATCCCAATCTTAGCTTCCTCGCCCAGGTTTTTGGCAGCTTTGGTAAGTTCCTTGCGGCGCTCTTCTGTAAGAGGAGGAACAATGATGCGGATAATAACTCCGTCGTTCTGCGGATTAAACCCGAGGTTAGCCATCTGAATTGCTTTCTCGATCGGTGTCAGCATCGATTTTTCCCAGGGTTGTATCACTAGTGTTCTCGCATCCTGCGTGTTAATACTCGCGGTGTTACTAATAGGCACTTTGCTTCCGTAATAATCCACCATTACATTTTCGAGCATTACCGGGTTGGCCTTACCGGCCCTGACTTTCTGTAACTCCATTTCCAGGTGGCTTATTGCCTTTTCCATGGAAGCTTTAGCATTATCTAAAACAGTTTTGATATCTGACATAAACAATTATTTCTGCAAAAATAAAATTAATTAAACGATTATACTTTTTCCTTAACAGCAAAAAGCTCTGTAACCTTACCAACTACAAAATCTATCTCTTCTTTGGTATTGTACTTACAAAAACTGAAACGTACCGAAGGTCTTGTCATATCTATTCCCAGACCCTTTAATACATGACTCCCCTGATCACTACCACTACTACAGGCGCTTCCACCACTGGCAGCCACTCCCATAATATCAAGGTTAAACAATACCATTTCGGCATTCGGATGAGCCGGAAAACGACAATTCAATACTGTATACAAAGATTTATCATGATCTGTTTCCCCATTAAACTCAATACCTGGAATTTCTTTAATAAGACGAGTACGCATATAATCTTTTAGACCCATGATATGCTTCTGGTGTTCTTCCATTTCGTTATAACATATCTCAAGCGCTTTGGCAAGGCCCACGATGCCGGCTACATTTTCAGTACCACCGCGCATGTTCCTTTCCTGCGCTCCGCCATGAATAAACGGTGTTATTTTTGTCTGGTGGTTGATATAAAGGAACCCTACACCTTTTGGTCCATGAAACTTGTGCGCCGCACATGTAACAAAGTGCACGTTAATATCTTTAAGATCCATAGGATAGTGTCCCATTGTTTGCACGGTATCACTATGAAAAATGGCATTGTATTTCTGGCAAATTTCACCCACTTTTTTTAGTGGCAACAGGGTACCTATTTCATTATTGGCGTGCATTAGTGACACCAGGCTTCTGCTGTTATTCTTTAACAATTCTTCCAGGTGCGCCAAATCTACATTCCCCTTCTGATCGACCTTAACCCAGCTGGCTTTTACTTTACCAGCCTTTTCAAGCACCTTTATTGTATGCTCCACCGCATGATGCTCAATTGGACTCGAAATAACATGTTTAATCCCATGCGTTTCTATGCATTGAACAATGGCTGTATTGTCAGCCTCGGTTCCACCCGAAGTAAAGAATATTTCAGCAGGTGTTACATTCAGCAATTTGGCCACCGTTTTTCTCGCCCCTTCAATAGAGGAACGGGTTTTTCTTCCGTAAGCATGTATGGAAGATGGGTTTCCAAAATCATCCGTTAATAACGGCATCATTGCCTTTAAAACCGTTTCATCCAACCGTGTGGTTGCTGCATTGTCTAAGTATACTTTCATTTATTTCTAAACTAAAGGGTGGTAATCATCCCTCAGCCGCGACTGAGGATTTTCCATGCAAATTTAACGAAATCCTTTAAGATTGTGGTATTTGTAAATAAAAAGGGGCTGTCTCAAAAGTAAAATGAAGTCTCAGAGAATCGCTTAAACGGTTTTCGACTCAGACAGGTACCCGAATAAAAAAGGGGCTATCTCGACTTTTGAGACAGCCCCTCTCTGAAATTAGATGAATAGTTTTATTGCTTCACAATTTTTACTGTTTTTACAGCTCCATTTTGCTCAAAACGTACAAAGTAGATTCCTTTTGCTTCACGGTTTAATGTAAGTTCATTCTTACCAGGGTTCAACTGAAGCTCAGAAACAACCTGTCCAAGCGCATTCAGGACAGTCACTTTATAAGGCTGGGCTACCTCTATGGTGACATCGTTGAGCGTTGGATTCGGATAAATTGAAAATAAATTACTTCCACTATATTTATCCACGCCAAGGCATGGATCAACTGTCAGTATGGAGGTTACCTGGGCGGAGCAATTATTTGCATCAGTGCCAACGAGGGTATATGTTGTAGTAGTTGCTGGCGAAACAACTATCGTTTGGCTATTTCCCAGAGTACCCCATGAATAATTAGTCGCACCTGAACCTGTGAGCGTAGCTGTCTCTCCAACACACAGAGAAGAAGACGTGGCGCTCACAGACACCGTTGGTAATGCGTTAACAGTTACCTCAACAACAGCAGTATTACTGCAGGTTCCGCTTGCCCCGATCACGCTGTAGGTGGTGGTTACATTTGGGGTATGGCTTATCACAGTAGTTGCTTCACTAGTATTCCACGTGTATGTACTGGCACCGTTTGCGGTTAGGGTTGTAGTCTGACCCTTGCAAATTGTCAGATTACCTGTGATGGTAACGGTTAAAATATTAACCACGCTCACCGTTACAACAGCCGGAGTTCCTGATACACAGCCCGCAGCACTTGTTCCTGTGATGGAATAAGATGTTGTAACGAGTGGTGAAACTATCGGAGAACCGCTTGAGTAGGTATACGTAACGGCCCCTGAAGGAGTGAAGGTGTGAGAATTACCAGGACAGATTGCTGCCGGGAAAACATTTATAACAGGCAACGCGTTCCAGGTAACGGTATACGTTGCAGATTGCTCACAGTTATTCGCATCAGTTCCTATTACGGTATATGTTGTTGTACTGGTTGGTGTAAACACCGCTACCGCTGTTAAGGACGTTCCCCAGTTGTAATTTGTAGCGCCCGAGGCGGTAAGTGTCGCTGAACCGCCCTCACAGACCGCATTTGTGCCAGAAATAACAACCGGTGGCAATTGATTAACTGTAACAGTCATTACAGCCGGAACAGAGGAAACACAACCAGATGAGTTTGTACCACTGACAGAGTATGAAGTGGTTGTGAGCGGATTAAGAGTCGTTGCGCCCAGAGAAGTAAAGCTCGTTACACCATCGGTGTAGGTATAAGTGTTTGCACCACCAACTGTGGTTGTAAAAACATCACCCGCACAAATAACGCCACTGGATGCTGAAATATTCGGCAATGAAAGCACTACAACGTTCGCTATGGCAAATGACTGAGAAGCACAACCAAATGGACTGATCGATCTTACGCTATAACTTGTGCTGCTTGTCGGAGATACAACTGAATTGCTGGGTACAGCTGGCGTAACAGTATAATATCCTGATGTCAGAACTCCTGTTGGTTGAAGAGTGAATGAATTACCTAAACAAATACTGCCACTGTTAACACCTACAGTTGGTAATCCGTTAACCATAACAGTTGCTGAACCAGGTGAAGCTGGCGCGCAGCCTTGTGCACTTAAGCCGGTAATCGTAAAAATATTAACTCCTACAGGAGGCGACACTGTGCTGGAACCTCCCTGTATCACATAACTGGCTCCGCCAAACGGGGTAAACGTATGTGTCTGGCCAAAACAAATCGTTCCGCTATTCATTCCGATCGTTGGAAGACTGTTTACCACAACTGTTGCTGAAGCCGGAGAAGCTGGGAAACAACCTTCGGGACTACGTCCTGTTACAGTAAAAATAGCATTTCCCACCGGTGGCGACACAACCAATGACCCACCCTGAATGGTGTAAGTTCCCGCGGCACCGCCAGCAGGAACAAAGGTGTGAGACTGACCGGAACATATTGTTCCGCTATTTAAACTTAATGTAGGAAGTGCGTACACTGTAACGTTGCCAGTGGCAGGAAATGATGACACGCAACCATCAGAGCTTTTACCCATAAAAGTGTAGCTGGCGCTGCTAGAAGGATTAACAGTGAATTGAGTTCCCGTAAATCCCCCTGTCATACTGTATGTCCCCGGGGTTCCTCCGCCAGGTGAAAAAACGTGAGATCCACCAAAACAAATACTTCCACTGTTTACGGAGATAACAGGCACTGAGTACATTGTTACAGTAGAGGTTGCAGTATTAGACGAAATACATCCATTAAGATCTGTTCCGGCTACCGTATATACTGTATTAGTAGTTGGAGCAACGATGTTGGCTCCACTGGAAACAGTTCCGTTTGAGAATGTATACGTGTTAGCACCATTCGCAGTAATTGTAAAATTCGTACCTGGGCAAGAGCTTCCGCTGTTTACGCTTACAACAGGAAGAGAATACACCGTTACCGAAGCAGTGGCCGTGTTTGATGACAAACAACCCTGAGCGCTGATGCCATCCACCGTATAGGTGTTGCTTGTTCCAGGGCTTACCACGTTGGTACCGCCCTGGATGCTATTAATGTTTGCTCCCGTAATCTGAATCGTGAAACTATTTCCGGAGCAAATTGAGCCGCTGTTTACACTTATGCTTGGCCTGCTGTTAACCGTAATATTGCTGGTACTCAGCAGAGTTCCTGTTCCACAGATATTTGTTGCAGCAACGCCGTAGCTGTAAGTACCGGCTCCAATTGCAGCGTGATTGACGCTGATATTATTTGTTGTAGCTCCTGAGTTTGTTGCCGTTCCGGCAGGAAAGGTCCACACATATCCGGTAGCCCCTGAAACAGCAGCCACGCTGAATGTATGTGCAGTAGCATCTGTCTCGCAGAAAACACCATTGGAAGTAGTTATAGATCCGGGCGCGGAAGGAAGAGTGCATATCTCAACAAGTCTAGTATAAGACGGAGACTGTCCGTTTGTTCCGGTAAAATCTACTTTTTTGGTGTAAGTATTGGTGTTGGGATCATATTCAAAGATTACTCCAAATGAATTAGTTCCCCCCTGATTAGTAAGACCATATAACTTACCATTGGCTGTGAGAATCATCGACCCGAGAGGTTGTTCTCCCGTTGCACTTGCCAGGTCTATTTTTTTAGTATAGGTATTTGTAGAAACATTGTATTCAAAAATTACACCCTTATCGTTTGCGCCGCCTGTTTTTGTCATTCCATAAAGAACTCCCACTGTAGCACTTTGAACCATTGATCCAAACGGTGAACTACCGGCTGCTAGACCACTGGTTCCGGTGAAATCAATTTTTTTGGTATACGTATTCGTAGCAGGATCGTATTCAAAAATGGCGCCTAAACCATTGGCACCACCAAGAGATGTCATTCCATACAGTTTGCTTGATGATTCAACCATTGATCCGAATGCACTGTAACCGTTTGCGGCGGCCATATCTATCTTTTTAGTAAACGTATTTGTCGCAGGATCGAACTCAAAAATTGTACCCTGATTAGATGATCCACCTTGCTTACAAATGCCATACAATTTAGAGTTGCCGGAAAACTCAACGAGTGAGCCATAAGGTACGCCCCCCAATTGAGTGCTGGCGTTTCCATTAAAATCTGCCCTTTTTGTATAGGTATTTGTACCTGGATCGTACTCGAAAAGAGTTCCAAGAGAATTTGACCCACCACCTGATGTTAATCCGTAAAGTTTATTATTAGAGGCCTTAACAAGCGCGCCAAATGGTAAGCTTCCATTTGCAGTTGTGAGATCTATTTTTTTTGTATAGGTATTCGAGGTTTTAGCGTATTCGAAAATTGTCCCGACGCTGTTTGCACCACCAACATTCGTCATACCATAATACAACCCGTTGTTGGCAAGCGTAAGCCCTCCGTGACATGGCCCGCCGTTATTAGAAGTGTTTAGATCCACTTTTTTTGTGAATGTGTTACTAGTCGGCGAATAGTGGAATAAAGTTCCTCCCGAACCGGCACCACCCGAGCTGGCTAAGCCGTAGATTTTTCCGGTATTAACTTGCATCAGCGTACCCAATGGATTGCCACCTGTTGTTGCCAACGTAAAATCAATCTTTTTGGTGTAAGTAGAAGTTCCAAGATCGTACTCGAAAATAACTCCCTGTCCATTGCTCCCTCCCAGGCGAGTCATCCCATAAAGTTTACCATTTGATGCCTGCAATAGGTCACCGTTTGGGGTTGCTCCGTTGATACCCGAACCCACGAAATCATACAATTTGGTGTAAGTACTGGTACCCACATTGTATTCAAAAATAACACCGCCGGCAGGAGCTCCACCACCACCAGACACCGTTGTACCATAGAGATTACCATTACTGGCAAGCATAAGCGAACCTTGTGGAGCTTGCCCGTTGGCACTCGTCATGTCAACCTTTTTAGTGAAGGTATTTGTTGAATGATTGTACTCAAAAAGGGTACCTACACCAGCAGTACCGCCAGTACTCGCTAAACCATACAAGCTTCCACCTGCCAGCACAAGCTGTCCATTCGGAAGTGAACCCATAGCAGAACCAACATTACCATTAAAATCAATTTTTTTAGTATACGTGTTTGTGGAATAATCATACTCGAATATAACTCCGAAGTTATTTGCACCACCGATACGGGTTACCCCATACAATTTGTTTCCACCTACATCCACCAATGTGCCAAACGGCTGGCCTCCCATAGCGGTACCTGTGGTTCCGGTGAAATCTATTTTTTTTGTAAAAGTGTTGGTTGTATAATCGTATTCGAAGATGACCCCAAGATTGTTTGCGCCACCGAGCTGAGTCATCCCATATAATTTACCACCCGCTTCAATAAGGGAACCACGCGGGCTGATACCATTAGTTCCGCCAAAATCAAATTTCCACGAGTAAGCACTTGCAGCAGTATCATATTCGAAAAGGACACCTGCATTGTTGAATCCACCGGAAAGCGTCACACCGTAGAGTTTACCATTTGATGCCTGGAGCAGCTTGGTATATTGTGGACTTAAACCTGGGCTCCCAGGCAAAACATACTGGCTGGCTATTCCCGTGCTTCCTGTCGGTAAGCTAAAGATTGTTCCTAATCCGGAGCCTCCGCTTGCGGTAACGCCCATAATTTCAGATTGGGACTTTGTGTAAGAGCTTAAGCATAAACAGACAACGAGTGCAAAAAGCTGGGCATAAATTTTCTTCATAATGCTGGGTTTGTAGGTCAAATATTGTTATTAAAATTAAATCATTTTTTTAGAATACACAAGGGCAAAGGCTTTACTGATGCGTTAAGGTATACGCCCGGTGAGTGAAAAAGTTACTTATTTGCTTTTTGAGTTTTAAACAAACTATTAAAAGTCCTTTATTTTTGAAATAAATCAACATTTACTGTCATTTATTGCTTAATAATTCTTGTTGTGCTCGTGCTATTATTCTGTGTTATTTCAATAAAATAAAGTCCTTTAGCCTGTTCGTTCATGAGAACCTCATTTTTCCCCTTCTGAAAATCCAATGTCATTATTTCCTCGCCGAGTATATTCAAAAGTCTTGCCTGGCAAGGCAAATCAGATTCAACGTAAAAACTTCCAACATTTGGATTCGGATATACTTTAAGAATTCCCTCGCTAAATTGGCCATTTACACCCGTACACTCGTTGACATTTATCAGTACCACCGATGAATTGGTACAGTTATTTACGTCTGTAGCCGTTACGGTGTAAGTCGAATTTTGTAAGGGTGAAACCGTAATACTACCGGATGCTTCACCTGTGCTCCAGGAATAACTATCGGTACCGGTTAAACTTATTGTTGCGCTCTCACCAGCACAAATAAGTGAAGAGGATTGACTCGTACTAATAACAGGCAATTGATACACAAGAATTGGAATGTAAACAGTATCTCTGCATGTTCCGTTTGCTCCAATCACCGAGTAAGTGGCGCTAACTGTTGGTGTTATAGCAAGAGCCGCGCCGTTATCTCCGGTACTCCAGGTATAATTAGGCGCCCCGGTAGCGTTTAACGAGAGAATTCCGCCCAAGCAAGTAGCAGTTTGACCAGAAACTGAAACTGAAATATTGTTGATTACCGTAATTGTTGCAACGGCAGGAACCTGCGACACACAGCCGTTGGAATCAACTCCCATTACAGAATAACTTGTGGTAATGAGCGGTGTAACTATATCGCTACCTCCGGAATATGAGTAAGAAAGGGCTCCGGAAGGAACCAGGGTAAAGTTACTTGCCGGGCATACAGTACCCGAATTTACGGTAACAACAGGCAATGAATTAACTGTGATGGTAACCACAACAGAGTTTGTACAACCATTAACGCCGGTGCCCTGTACTGTATAGTTGGTTGTTTGTGTTGGAGATAGATTCTGAATATCACCGAAGAGACTTGAATTCCATGTGTAAGTGCTGGCACCAAAGGCGATAAGACTCGTGCTGCTTCCACTACAGATATTTACGTTTCCAAAAGTACTCAGGTATGGAATAGGTTTAACAACAACGGTGCTTACGGCTGTATTTGACGACACACATCCCTGTGTGCTATATCCTACAACAGAATAGCTGGTACTTGTAAAAGGACTCGCGGTGGCGGTCAGGTTAGAATAGCTATAGGTGCTAGCGCCATTCGGAATCATAGTAAATACTTGTCCCGCACAGATTGTACCGCTATTTACAGTAACAAACGGCACGGCAACAACCGTGACAGAAGCCACAGCAGTATTAGATGAAACGCAACCGTTCGCGCCTCTCCCGGTTATCGAATAGTTTGAATTGCTTAGTGGAATCACCACAGCACTGCCGCTTGAATAGGTATAATTGGCGGCACCTGAAGGCGATAGCGTAAAGGCGCTTCCCGCACACACAGTTCCTCCGCTAACAGAAATTGTTGGTAAGGCAACGGTACTAACCGTTATAACCGCAGCGCTTGCCGAAACACATCCTGCACTACTTGTACCAGTTACCGAATAATTTGTGTTTGCGGTTGGCGTAACAATATTACCGCTGCTAAACGTGTAGGTGCTCGCTCCAGTCGGCACAATAGTAAAAGAACTTCCAAGGCAAACTGTTGAATTACTCACACCAATTACTGGAAGCGGGTTAACAGTAATGCTGGCTATACCAGGTGAGTTGGACACACATCCAAGTATATTGGTTCCCATGATGGAATACGTTGTGTTAGAACCCGGCGATACAATCGGGCTGATAGTTCCACTTGAATTATAAAATGTATAAGTGCTGGCTCCGCTTGGCGAAAGTGTATATGAACTACCTGTACAAACACCCCCACTATTCGGAATAATAATTGGCGACGGGTTTACCACCACGTTACAAACGGCCGAGCTGGTTGATACACAACCTGCACTACTCGTGCCGGAAACGAAATAACTTGTATTGGAGCTTGGCATCACAGTGGAAGAAACAATACTACTTCCGTCGGAAAAAGTATAAGTCGCTGCGCCGCTTGGTATAATAGTAAACACTTTGCCGGAACACACGTTTCCACTATTTACATTTATTACCGGGGGATAATTAAGAGTTATCAGTTTAACTGCAGTGTTTGAACAGCCGGTTATTGTGTTTGTACCACTCACGGTATAGCTGGTGTTGGTAGTTGGTGAAATAACCACCACTGAGGAGGTTGAACCGGAATTCCACAAGTAAGTATCTGCACCCGACACTGTTTGCGTAATAGAAGCGCTTGAACACATGGCTGAAGGACCCGAAATGCTAAGGACTGGTAAAGGATTTACGGTAACCAACGCTATTCCAGGAGCAGCCGAAACACAACCAAGCGAACTGGTTCCAGTAATCGAATATGATGTGGTTGTACCCGGACTTACAACGCCGGAGCCGTTTAAAAACGTGTAAGTAGCTGCACCAGAGGGAACAATTGTATAAGTGCTGCCTGCACAAATGGCGCCGCTGTTTGCACTAACAGTGGGTTGCGGATTTACATTGATCAAAACAGTTGATGTACCGGTGCATGACAAATTATTTGTAATGTTAACGCTGTAAATGGTTGTGGAGGCAGGGGCAACACTCAGGGACTGGCTGGTGGCACCGCCGGGCAGCCAGGAATATGATGAATAACCCACCGAGCAGTTGCTGTTACCTGTAAGCCAGGCGGAAGAAGCCGCCATGTTAGTAAGTGTTCCATTATAATCATTTGTACTCCTATCTGACACATAATTACTTCCGGGCCCATCCTCAAAGTTATAATAAGCAACCAGTCCACTTTCCGAGCCCGATAAACAAGCCGACATGTTGCCCGATACCTGTGCAACAGATCTCGCAACATTCCAGATTCTCACATCGTCAATTAAACCAGAGAAGTTGTTGGGCGCTTCAGGGGTGTATCCGTTGTAATTTGCAGAGCCAATCTTAAAGGTTCCGACATTAAGTGTTAGGGCCACATAGTCCACATATCCGGTATGATCTACTCCATCCACATAAATTTTCCCCACCCCGGAAGTACCTGACAAGAAATCCCAGGTAACGGCTACGTGATGCCATAAACCATCGTTAACGCTTACGTTTCCTCTGATGTAATTACAGCCCCAGCCAACAAAATTCGGAACACCACTTCCATCCAGATAAAAGGCCTTCTCACCAGAATCCCAGCTGGCGTTTGAGTCTTCACAAACCACTATGGCTTCAGAATATCCGGTCGTTTTAATCCATGCTTCGATACTGAAGTCTGATTGTCCGAGTTCCACAATGCTTGCATTTGTTTCAACGTAGTCATCTATTCCATCGAAGTTGAGAGCATAGGCAGCAGCGTTTGTTGTTACTGCAAGGGACGTGCTGATTCCTGCACAAATTGTATTGCTCGATGCAGATACTGTTGCGACCGGAACCGGACTAACATTTATTTTACGTGATAAAACATGGAAGCATCCGGTGATTGTATTTATTGCCGTAGCGGTATATTTTGTACCTATAGTTGGGGTTATAGATATACTTGAAGTAGTTGCTCCTGTGTTCCAGGAAAATGTATGTGCAGTACCGGTGATGGTAGCTGTCTGTGTGACACTCTGCCCCGGGCATTGTGTAGTATTGGATGGTAGTGAAATGACAGGTGTAGGCATCACGCTTAATTGTTGAACAGCGCTATTCGGACACCCATATTGATTATATCCCGTAACGGTATAGGTTTGAGTAACCGTCGGCGTAAACGCCACACCATCGGTAATCCCCCCGGTCCAACTGTATGTATTTGCGCCATAAGCTTTAAGCGTGTAATCTACGTTTCCGCATGTAACCAAAGGTAAAGAGGGTTTTACCTGATAACGAATCGTAAGGATAGCATTGCTCATGAATCCCTGCCATCCGCTCCATCCCATAAAATACATTTTAAACGAGTTGGTGCCTCCATAAACATAATTTGAGAAAGGATCGGTTTTAGAAACTGTTTGGTTTGTCCACCAATGTTGAAGTATAGGAGCGCCTACAAACTGGTCGGAAACATACATGGAGGCAGGAGCGCCGGTTCCACCCCATCCCTGATCAACAACATCACACGTAAGATCCATTCCAATCACAATCCCACCGGTTGGCACAGGATCTGTGAAATAAGTGATCCAGGGAGACCAGTCGCTATTTGGCGTATTTCCGTTGGGAATAGCTACCGTTGCAGTATAAACGGAACCTGTTGTAACGGTTGGATAAATGCTGTTAGAGGTAACAACAACCGGAGTTCTTACAAGGCTTACGCCGCAGGTATTTGTAGCAGAAGCATAATAGGTAAAACTCGCTGAACTGGCTGTACCGCTGGTGAGGGCTGTGGTAACATAGCTTGTCCCTGTTCCCAGTGATGCAGTTCCCGTTGGGGTTGAATACCAGGTAACGGTATTCGTATTACTTAGAGCAGTTAGCGTAGCAGAAGATCCGGTACACGGATTCTGGCTTGCGAAAGCGGAAATATTAACCGGCGCGGGTGCAGGACAAGGATTCATTTTCCAGAGATCACCGATCCATCCAAAATTGGCCAAATAATCATATGCTATACCACCAAACAACCAAAAATTCCCTGAATTGTCTCTCCAATAGCTCCTAACTTGTCCTGAACCCGGATCATTTGATGTTGCCGTTACGCTCTGAGTACCAAATGTTCCGGCTACTTCGTTCTGCGATCCCCTTATGTATGCCCACTGATTGGTAGACATACTATATTTCCAAACATCATTTAATTGTGCAGCATATGCATTTGTTGAGTATCCATATCCACCCTGGAAATAAACGATATCGGAGTTGTCGGACCAAACTGCTGAAAATCTTCTGCCACCAGGAGTGTTTGTAGAAGATGGAATGGTTACCGTTCCTAAAACTGAAGTTGCGTTTGCCTGATTTGAGCCTCTTACCCATGTCCATTGACTTGTTGAAGGATTAAATTTCCACACATCGTTCAGTTCGCCAGTACTCGTGTTAGCATAACCCGAACCTCCAAAAAGCCAAAAATTTCCACCGGAATCTTTCCAGTTCATGGCTCCATAACGCCCACCCGGAGTGTTAGTGGTACTGGCAACAGATACCGTGCCATATACCCCGTATTGGTTCGCAACAGAGGAGCCACTAATCCATGTCCAGGTTCCCCCTGAAATATCATATTTCCAAAGGTCGTTCAGGTACGCTTCATTTCCGAAAGCATCCAATCCAAAACCTCCGAATAACCAAAAATTACCACTGTTGTCCTTCCAGGTTATGGAGTGTCTTCTTGCACCAGGTGTATTGGTAGAAGACCCAATACCCTGGGTTCCGTAAACTCCATATTGTGAAATTGAATTGCTACCACTAACCCAGGTCCATTCCGATGTTGAAGGATTGTATTTCCAAAGGTCACTCAAATTTCCAGTGTTACCTACATTATCAAGACCATAACCACCAAAAAGCCAGAGATTTCCACTGTTGTCTATCCAGGTTCCCGGATAAGCTCTGCTACTTGGAATATTTAAAGTAGAAGCGCTGCCCTGAGTTCCAAAAACACCAATCTGGTTAACCGAATTCAATCCTCCCATCCACGTCCAGTTGTGTGTAGTTGGATCTAATTTCCAAAGATCATTAAGGCGACCGCTTGTAAACGAACAAAATCCAGTGCCTCCAAACATCCAAAGATTTCCACTACCATCGGTCCATGTTGCAGCTCCTTCCCTTGATCCTGCCAGATTGGATGAGGCAGCCGTTCCCTGCGTGCCATAAACTCCATATGAATTAATGGTATTGGCGCCTTTAATCCATGTCCATTCCTGAGCCTTTAGGTTACAATTCAAAAAAATAAATGTCGCAAAAAAGGGTAATAAAAAACGTAGTGATTTAATCATGCTATGACTTTAAATATTTAGAGGACAATTATTAATTAGTTTTTCAATCTACATGCTTATATATCAAGCAAATAAAAGGACGGGGGCCATTAAGAAAAGATACGTAAATATATCGAAAAAAGTTTTACGTTTTAATGGAAAACAACATTACTAAAACGATACAGATTTTGCTGTTATTTCAAAAAAAAAGGGCTTTTGCCCTCTTCTTGTTTTAGTTTTTTATCACTTTGAAAGTGCTGGTTGTTCCTTTTTTAGTGATTTGGATAAAGTATAATCCTTTTGGATGATTTTTAATGTCAATATCGGTGT
>JAEUTM010000237.1 GCA_016788025.1 Bacteroidia bacterium | reverse complement strand
AAACAAACTGGAAAATATAATCCAGCATGAGTTTTTTGACGGATGGATTAATTCCCTTTCCCCAATAGGCTTTTCCGTAAAATGTATAACCAATCAGGATTCCGTTTTTTCCTTCATCGTAATCGTAAAAGCGAGTGCTGCCAATTGTATTGTCTGAAGCTTTGTCTACAATCTTAAAAGCGCCTTTGCTTTGCATGGCTCCATCAAAAAAGGTTTTAAAGACTTCTCTTTTCCAACGATCTTTATTTGGATGTTGCTCCCAGACTTTAGGATCTGAAGCCACAGCGTACAATTCCTCAAAATCCTCTTCCTTCAAAGGATACAAAATTGTTTTGTCGTTTTGGAGTATGGGTTGGATTTTTGGGGTCATTTTGCAGTTTTAAGTAGTTGGCGATAGCAGTATATTCGGTTTGCAATTCCAATTCGTATTCTTCCATGGCAATTGCTCTAAATTTCCACATTTCATTCAAATAGATCAGTGTTGTTAGACTTTGTAACGTTTCAAAACCCTTTCGAAATTTTTTGATTTGACAAAATTTTGTTTCTTTTTATTTACTTGTATAACTTCTAAAAATCCCAATTCGACTAACATTTTCAGATCAGATCTTGCGGTGAAATTAGAAATATTAAATCTTGACTCAATTTCTTTATTACTTAATATTCGGTCGGAATCATCATTCAAGATTTTCAATATCTGTGCCATCCGATCATTAACTAATGGAATTTTCATGAATTTTGCCGCCTGGAAAACTTCTTTCTGTTTTCGACCAATGTACTTTTTCAAAGCTTCATATGCTTTTTCCATTGTTTTTATATGGTAAGTTATAAAATAGCTTAGGTCATTATCATCAGTTTCTGAATACAAATAAGCTCTTTCATATTGGTTTTTACTGTCTTTAATAATTCTGGAAATAGACAAGAATTCAGTTAGCCAATATCCCTTTTTTAACATATACCAGTAGAATAAAGCCCTCGCAGTCCTTCCGTTACCATCTGTGAATGGGTGTATCCAACCTATCATAAAATGGATAATGCAACCTTTTATTATAGGGTGAATGAAATCTTTAGAATCACTGTTAAAAAACAAGCATAAATCAGTCATTAATTTATCTAACTCCTCTTTTGAGGGCGGGATATGGACTATTTCTCCATTAAAATGGTTAATAACATGAACATCATCATTTTCTCTCAACTTACCTTCATCCATTGCATCATCAAGAGTTTTGTAAGAGATCAACCTGTGTACGTAAAGAATTTTTTCCGGTGTTATATCTTCGTGTTTGTGCTGAACAATGTGTTTCATCGTAATGAAGTTATTCATGATCATTTGTTCAGACTTATTTTTAGGCTTTTGTTCCTGTTGAATCATTTGTTTGGCTTTTTTCCTGGTAGTATTTGCACCTTCCATTTGACTACTGGAAATAGCTTCTTCCATGATTGAACTTATCATGAATTTGGTTTTATCGGTTTCGGCAATACCTATGTTACTGCCTAAATTCCCTCCGATATGCATGTCAAACTGATGTAGGGTTCTTTGTATAAAATCTGTTATTACAAATGTGAAGTCGTATTTCCCAAATTTGACTTTATTGCTTTTAATAAAGCGGTGGAGTTTTACTGCGTTCCAAAGATCTTCGGGTTTATACTCTCTTGATTTGTATTTGATTTTATCCCAATACAAATAATCATCTTGAATATCTTTCAGAAGCCCATTCTGTTGAAGCTTTACCAATAGAGAAATTGTATTCTCCTCTTTTATGTGCTTAGGGGCTTGTTCTATCATTATTTAATCTTAATCAAATTTACAAATAAAAATTGCGAGATTATTGAATAATCTCGCAATTTTGACAAACTGCTTAAAATAATGAAAATCAGAATCTTACCCTTAAACCAACTTCCTCTGACTCATGATCACCCCCGTATGAATACCTTCATGAAACAAAAGAAAGGTGATCGCATCCTCGATTGAATTTAATTGAACACCTGTTCTTGTTTTAAATGGTGTAAAACCTCCGAAGATTCTTTTTTCATAATCGGCTTCAAGTGTATCTAAGGTAGAGAACATCAGATCTTTGATGGTTTCCAATTCTTCTGCTGTAATATCTCGCTCCGGTTTTGATTCGGGCTTATACATATCAAAAAAAGATTGCTCAACATTCATGGGTAAACCAGAGCGACCGTAACAAACCCCTTGTACGGCGGCTACGAGATGGCCCACATTCCAGGCGATATTGTTTTTAAAACCTTGTGGCACTTTGTTTAATTGTTCTAAGCTTAGAGCAGATACGATGTTTAATA
>JAEUTM010000353.1 GCA_016788025.1 Bacteroidia bacterium | reverse complement strand
AGCAGCTTCTATTATCAAAAGCGTTTTTAGTTGCGCTTCTTTTTGTTCCATGGTACAGTATTTTTAATATAAAGTTAGATCATAGGCTCAGAAAAGTAAATACCCGCGAAGGTTAGCAAACTCTTTATAATGAGCAGCTTTTGAACAAAACCCTTACGATACCTGCAGAAAATGCAACGATTTTGCAAGAATATAGTGTACTTCAGAGGAATTAGTGAGGTGTTTAATAATCAGCTTGTTGTAAGGCTAATGTGTACAATCTTTTTAGCAAAAAA
This sequence comes from Bacteroidia bacterium, assembly GCA_016788025.1. GTDB lineage: Bacteria > Bacteroidota > Bacteroidia > B-17B0 > Aurantibacillaceae > Aurantibacillus. The sequence continues at coordinate 8,647 of JAEUTM010000353.1, read as the reverse complement.
TCCAACAAAATTTACCCTGTTTGAGTGTGCGGTGTGCGATTCGGTGAAGGCTGTTGTAATTTTACGTCACATTACAATATGAACGCCTGCAGAACAAAGAGATTTACACCGCGCGACTTATTCAACCGATGGTACGATAACAACGTTCTTCGTTTTGGCGTGGTGGGTGTAGTTCACAATTTTTTCCTTGATTACAAGACTAAGATTTCAGTATACTTCGATGATATAGAAGTCTTGTCAATTAAAGCTATTGAGTGCTTAAATCCCAATCAAGTACGAACCGACGTGTTCGACATTCTACTTGCAGACCTTCGAAGATTTAGATTTAAAGAACTGAGGGTTAAAATAACTGACATTCCATTGTCAGTAGTCAATCACTTTTCAGTGGACCCGACCTACAGTACGAATTTTTGAAGCCTTGTTAAAGTAAAAAATGTGGCATTAAAAAATTAGCTCACCAAATAATAAGCTGAAAACTACTGCCATTTCTTGTCTCAACAAGATTTATTAAACCGTTCAACTAACCAAAAAGGAATTCTTAAATACTTGTTTTCTCACTTAGAAAAAAACTCAGGGTTCAATTTTTAAAAAGACAGGAATAGTTCATAAGTTGTTCATTATTAGAATGTTGTAATTATAAACAAGCTCTAATTTTGTGGGTAGCAAAATCAAAATTTATGCTGAATACAAAATTAGTTGGCGAGATACTCGAAGTTCTTTACAACGACAATACCGGACAACCAGTTCTTCTAAATCCTATGTTGCAAAATGGCGGTTATAGTAGTCACGATATATTGGTAACCATGCAGTATATGAATGACCAAGGGATGATTGGTGGCAGCTTACATCGACAGCTAGGGACGAACAATCCAAATACCCGAAAGCGATATACCTTAGAAGAGGTACAAATTAAAACTAACATTTCTCCTAAAGGACGAAAAGAATACATGGATTACTATATGCCTAGGCAGATCGAATCGGTTACGACTATTAATGCTATAGGTCATGGAAACATCATTAATACTGGAAAAAACGGAAAAATTGATGCTAATATTCACATTTCAATCGGTGATAAGACAGCCCTTACTGAAAGGCTTTTATCATCAGGTGTGGAAAAAACTGATATTGATGAACTACTCGCTATCATTGACACTGAAAAGCCTGATGGAGATTCATTCGGTTCAAAAACTGGCAAATGGATAAAAAAAATGTTAGGAAAGGCAATTGACGGATCATGGCAAGTAGGCATAGGTGCGGCAGGTACTCTTCTTGCAGAAGCCATAAAAGCATATCACGGCTAATATTTACTTTTACACTATGTCTGTGAAATTGATTGGTGAAATTATTAATGAACTTGTTGATACTAATCAGCAGATTACCTCACCTCTTTTAAAAACCAAAGTGTTGGCTTCAAGGATTAGAAGCACAGAATTGGCAGCCTGGGTAAATTCGGAGCTTAATGGTTATAGTGATAAAACTAAGGTTCCGAAATACAGAAGATTTGTACCCCTTATCAAAGGTTCATATATAAGCGGAAATGCACATGTTAAGAATACATCTATCCCCATTCCCAATACTGACCAGGAAATGTATAATAAGCTCAGTACCCTTCACATGTTGGATAGCATTTCAACATTAGAAAAAATGGCAGTGGAAGATAAAAGCGGTTCCATTTCTTTTACTTTTCCTAATCTCATAATAGAATGGTGGGACCGAGAGTTGAGTAAGCAGAATTCTTATTTTCAACTTTTAAGTGTATATCAAACTGTTTCGATATCTGCGGTCTTTGAAGTTATTTCTGCTGTAAGAAACAAACTATTAGATTTTATGCTTAAGATCGACGAAGAATTTGGAAATGTGACTGAAATTGAAAGTCTACAAAATAAGCAGCAGCAAATTACTTCTATTCTGAATCAAACAATTGTAAAAGGAGATGGTAATGTTGTTAATACAGGAGATAGCTCCACAATTAAGGCAAGTATCCACGTCACTAGGGGAGATAAAAAAGCTCTTGCAGATGTTCTTATTTCCAAAGGAATTGAAAAATCTGATTTGGAGGAACTTCTTGGGGTCATTGACTCAGAAGAGGTAGATGGAGATTCTTTTGGTTCAAAAACCAGCAAGTGGATAAAAAAGATGTTGGGAAAGGCCGTAGATGGGGCTTGGGAAGTGAATATAGGAGCTGCAGGTTCTCTTTTGGCTGATGCTATAAAAGCCTATTATAAGGGTTAGAATTTTCAGGCTCAGTGACCCTTTAACTCACCGAAGAAAAGTTGTTGTTTTTTAACATTTCACACTATTGTCAGCAAAGTACCGGTTTATAACGATGGGTGATCTGTTAACAACGTTAGCTTTCAACCGAGCTTAAAATTGCTTAAATTCAATCTAACAAAAATTACACACATGGACCCAATAAAATTATCCACACTACCAAAAGTAAGAAAATCAGCAGTGGATATTATAAGCCCAGCGGCTGTTAGTTTTGAAGCAATGACCAGAATGACCAGTTCAGCCCTCAAGGCAATTGAAGTTCAACGGGAGCTGTTTACCAAAATAGAAAGAAGCACTAGCCTTAATAAAGTAATGCTTGCGGCCACAGGTGAAACCCCAGCGTCGATCGCAATATCCAATGCTCTTAAGATGCGGCCTTTGGTTATACCTACCGTAGAACTTGCTTGGAAAGCAATAAATGATACATCGCTAGCAAAAGCATATTTAGCATTATCTGCTCCAAGTATAAGTCGTGGATTAGCTCTTGCCGAGGCGAATGCTAAGATTTTTAACCAGATCAACACTCCAAGAATAACCATAGAAAGAAAAGAGCCTGACTTTAGTTTTTACAGGGGGGAAAGTGTAGAGCTACCTTTCGACGAAAAACTGAGGGAGTATAAACCAAAAGGCCCAATTGGATTTTGAGATGCTTCACGTGCGCTGACTTCTAAATCATGGTAAATCAAAAGGACGAGTTATTAGGATTTGACCTTCAACATCAGGAAAACAAGATCGACTACGTTCGAAATTACACCACTATTGATAATTTCGAGCCTGAGATCAATACTCCAATATTTGAATGTACCCAATCTGAAATTGTACCATTAGAAAATAATTTTTTCGGAATAAAGTTCGAGGTAAATTTCTGGTTCTATTACAACGATGAAAAATTGAAATCTAACAGTATAAATAAACTACACCTTATCGGGCTTTACACGTTTTGTGTCGCTACTAAAAATGGCACCCTATTTAGCAATCCATCTTCAACGGAGTATATTAAGACTTGTGCGAACATGCTAAAATCTTCAATTACACAGTTAAAAAAATATGGAGACGCGGAAAATGTTCCAAAAATATTTGAGATTCCAACAGACGAAAAAATAGTTTCACTTGCCAGGAAATTGGGCAGTTTTACTTCGAACTGACAGACGTTGTGTTACCTTCCGTAAGCCGTCAGCTGTCTTTTATTGGGCGACCTCCGCATTGTTTTCATCCGATGCAGGTGTGTATCCAACAATATTAAAAGTATTGGTTGTTGGGTCTTCTGGGAATACAAATCGTCGCTTTCCACCTTTATAGCTTAGTTCCTGATAGTAATTCGTTACAAAAGTTTGAATGCAAGCACGTGCATTTCTTGCATGGGTTAAAAGCACTTCCATTGAGAAGTTTGGGTAATCATGTGGAAATACAAATCTTAGGTAGTTGTTTTCCTCGCTTAAGTCTTTTATGAAAGGCCGGACGTTGTCTGTAAATCCAGGCATATGAACTCCATGCTGCAAATTCATTGTACCTTTGCTGCTAGCCGCGTTTAGATTCAAATTATCATAAACTACGAGATATGGATTTAAGTTACCGTTCTTATCTTCTGCGATCTGTTCCGGTGTAAAAATGTTACCAAATGGTCTAAGAGCGACGGAAAGTCCATGTTTGTATTGGTTGTACAAAAACTCATATTTCTTGTAGAACTCGACAATTTCTGCAGTGAGTCTTGCAAGAGTCTCTTTTCCTTTTGTCAGTTGAGAAGTATGTTCCTCAGTAAAACCATCTAAGTTATCTGGTATATGATAAATTTTCCCTGCTGAGTTTGGTGTAATTCTGAAACCTTTAATGAAATTGGTAATCTCACCTGCTTTGTATGTAACGATATTCCTTACAAAATAGTCTTTATTTTGGGCGGCCCTTATTAAAGCGAAGAGGTCTTCAACATACTGAACGCAATGTGATATTGAATCGAAATGAATTCCGTTTTTAATTTCCTGTGCGATAGTCGAGGAACCATCCGCATCACCATCTTGTACCAGTTCTTTCATAAGCGGCATAAAAAATTCATATCGCTCATCGAGAAGTTTTTTATTGCTGAGGACTTTTACTAACCGCCAGTCTGAATAGTAAGAAGCCAAGTATTGAATCGAAAGGTCAACCGAAGCCCTCGTTCGTTCTTCCTTCGTCATTTTCCTACCCTTATTATGAGTTTGAAATGCAGATAAATCCATAAAACAAATTTAAGTATCTAAGTGGTCGCCACCACTATGAGATTGATTTAAATATAACAGTTCCTGTTATAGAATTCAGTGAGAAAAAGTTAGTAATTGAACTCTGAGAAAGTAAAATTTGGCAGAACGAAATTACTTGGAGAAAGTTTTATCACCAATTCTCAGTTTCATATTTCAATTCATGTCCGACGTATAACAGCCGGAGCGTTTTACACTGTAAAATCCGACTTTAAATTTACGACTTAATTCCTCAGCGTAAGCTATAGACTTTTCGGTGTTAGAGCCACCGGAGATAAGAATTTTAAGATTTTTTGCCTGTTCTAACTTCCCTTCATCTATCCTGCAATTACCGGCCAAAACCAATGTCGTTATCTTTTGCAGATCAATATTTGCTAAGGACTGATTACCGCGCAACAACAATATCGCCCTTCCTGACTTTTCGAGATAATTGAAATTTTGCCTTTTAATTTCCGGATAGTTAAAACTGTTCAAATTTGGCTTGATGTGAAAATCGTAATTTTTCTGTCCCACTTCAGACAACTGAACATAAGGGCCGTTTTTAACAGAGAACCCTTCCTCTTTCTGCAATTTATATACCGCAAACTGTACAGAAGTTTTTGAACAATAACTGGAGTAAATTGAGGCAATTTGCCAGAAGATCAAAAGTAAAAAAGCGTTTCGCAGGTAAACATATACACGATATTGCAGCCCAATAGAAAACATAAAAATCAAGAAGGAAAGGAAAACTGAATCACTAAAACTAAAATCAATATTGTCGATGTAGCCATATGTTCCTGAATTGAACAAGGAGATAAACCACACCAGAATTTTTATCAAAAGATTAATCAATGTGGATATCACGGGCACCTTGAATAAAAGCAACATTGCTAACAACATTAAGACAAAGGTGGCTGGCACTACCACTATATTGCAAACAAAAAACCACAGCGGAAATTGTTTAAAACAGAACAATGTTATAGGTAATGTACTAATTGTGGCTGCGAAAGACGCACAGGTACTTTCCCAAAGATATTTCAGTACCGGGTTAGCCGGTTGCCAGTTTGCCGCCAGTGCAGGTTGAAAATAAATAAGGCCAAAGAGCGCCAGATAACTCAGGAGAAAACCAATGTCGACTATAAAAAAAGGATTCCAGACCAATAATAAAAAAGCGGAGACTAATAATATATTCAATTGATTATGCCGCTGGTTTCTGAAATAGACTTTACCTACACCAAGAAGCGAAAACATAATTACGGAACGCAGAACCGGTGCAGAAAACCCCGTAATGAGCGCAAATCCCCACAATGAAAAACCCGTTATCAGGAAACGCTTCAATTTATGTTTGTTCTCCGGATCGAAACGATTAAACAAAAAATTAAACACCAGGTAAATCAATCCAACATGCAAACCTGAAACGGATAACACATGAAGGGTTCCGGAATGGGAAAACGAGTCCATAACAGACTTGTCTATTTCGTCATCATAACCAGTAAGAAGTGCAGAACTAATAGAAAAAGCCTCGGATGAAAGTCCGCTGTTACGCAACGACAGTAACACGAAGTTTTTACATCTGAGTGCCATTCGCCATAAAGGATTCATGGGAGATTCTATAGATACTTTGGCAAAACAGCTTGAATCAATGAAAACTGTATGATGAATATTCCGATAGAATAAATAACTTTTGTAATCAAACTCAAATGGATTCTGCGGTTCATTGAGCTCCTGAAATCTGGCATTGATAAGAATTACATTGCCTGGCTCCAGGAAGCTGGTTTGCATGCCATTTTTTACGTAAGCGTAAATCTGTCCGTTTACGCTTTTAAATCCACTGGTATCCTTTATTCCCCGGATTTTTAGGTTGAAACGCGTGAATTTTTCTTTATGAACGGGAATGTCATTTATCTCGGCCAATACAGTATTTGTTGAGTCTCGTTTCAGGTAATGGGTATAACTGGTAGAATCATATAAATCATTCTGCAAAAAGGTCAAATGGCTCCCAAATAAAAAAAGAAACAAATCGGCTGTTAAAAAGAAGATCCATTTATAGCCAGCCCTGTCTTTTAGCAGAAAATAAGAAATAACCAGCAACACGGATGCTACCAATGGCCAAATTACCGATTGTAATGAGAGAGAAGGCCTATTAATTGCCAAAAGAATACCAATCACGAAAGGAACCAGAATTCTCAGGAATGGAATAGTTTTAAAGGCCTTCATTATTTCAAATGTAGCGGAAATAAAAAATCCCGGTAGTGTTTACCGGGATTTTTTTAATGCACTTAAGAACTGTTAGTTTATCACCAGTTTTGCAGATAGTTTGGTGCCGTTATAAGACATGTTTACAAAATAAACACCTTTTGAAAGAACATTATTCTCATTGATGGTAATGATCTGTTCTCCTGCAGGATATTTCTGATCTACAACAGTCAGAAGTTCTTTACCTAAAAGATCGTAAACAGAGATCTTGATGTTAGCAGGATCGTTCAGGTTAAATCGAAGGTTGGTTTTATCATTCGTTGGATTTGGGTACATATTGAGCCCAATTTCATTTGTGAGCTCATTAATTCCAACAGCACCAGATCCAAAGTCAACGGCGTCGATAAACATGTTATTACCACCACCCACGGTTCCTTCTTTAAACACAAATCTTACAATTACATGAGTAGAGTTAACATAGTTTTGCCAGTTTGGATGAGAAGGGATGCTATACGTAGCCCATTCTACACTTGAAGGATAAAACGGATCGGTAGATACGCCACCTCCACATTGAACCTGCATTTGGGAGCCTGTAAACGTTACAATGTCGCCCCAGGTGCCTCCACAATCCGAAGAAGCCTGCACTTTTAACTCATCATTCTGCGTAGGAGTAGCCTGGCGGTATGAATATGCAAAGGTGAAATCGTTTTGGGAGTTGTTCAATACATCCATGGTTGGCATCTGAAGGATCTCTACTGAGTTTGCAGGGAGATTAAACCCTTCTACCATAAAGGACTGGAATGCATCATAAGAAGCAAGAGGCGTTTGAGCCCATGTGTAAGAATCGTTATTTCCATCAACCACGCTCCAGTCCTGAGGAACGCCCGGATTTTCAAAACTCTCCATATAAGGTCCGAGGATTGAAGGGCTTCCATCAAGTACAGTTACAGTTCTCGAAAGAACATCAGATCCCTGAGGATTGGTTACAGTTAAACTAACAACAGAAGAGCCTACGTTAGGGAAGTTAATACTGGTAACAGTTCCTGTAGCATTTGCAATAACTGCGCCGTTGTCTGCCGACCATTGATAAGCTGTTACAGTTCCATTGTAGGACAAGTCGCGCATTGTGATAGAAGAACCAGCACATACAGTATAAGAACAGTTGGTTGAAATGAAATCACAAACAGGTTTGCAGAGACCGTTACCATTTACATTAGTAGCGGCTAAATTCGTTGAAGTAATGAGATTGCTTCTGCCACTTACGTTTGAGGTTAAGGTATTTCTCATCCTGGTAGTTTGCCCCTGTGTGAAATTACGGGCGCAGGATGAATAATCCATAAAATTATGGACGTTCTGATAATAGTTTGCTGAATTGGTTGGATTTGGTGATGTACAGGTATAAGCTGTATTTGTGCTGGATGCCGGGCAGGTTCCAAAATTTCCTTTTGTGTCTGGTGTATCTGCAATTCCATCTCCACCGCCTGGTCCGAGTGAACCACAAATCACCCCAGGGTTATTTGTGTTACCAAAGGTATGCGCTAAGTCAAGCCAGTGACCGATTTCGTGAGTAAGACTTCTTGCATTCGGAATTCCAGCCTGGCTGCCCGTAAGATGACTCGCATTATAAACAACTGCGTCGTGTGCATTTTGTGTGCCCCATGTACCCGGACGAAATGTATAACCGACAATAATTCCTCCACCTGTTACCGTCCCTGAAGATACAATACTATTTACAACGTAAATATTTAAGTACATCGTTGGATCCCAGGTGTGTGCCCAATACGGAGTGCAGCTATTACAATTTGCATCAGCCTGTTTCCAGGTAGTTCTTGAGTCAAAATGTCTTACGATGCCATTGGTACAATTACCCTGAGGGTACCTGGTTGCCAGCATGAATATAATATCGGAAGGAATGTATAACGATTTAAAAGTTGCGAAGATAAGATTCGTGTCCTGTCCCATACGTGCAA
>JAEUTM010000350.1 GCA_016788025.1 Bacteroidia bacterium | reverse complement strand
CCCCGTCCTTCTAAAAAAGAAGAACGTGTTATTGAATTCATAAAGAATTTTGGTGCGAGCCTTGGCCTTGAAACCTTTGAAGACAGCGTTCGTAACGTAATTATCCGCAAACCAGCGAGCAAAGGAATGGAAGATCGTAAGGCTATCATTCTTCAATCTCACCTGGATATGGTGCATCAAAAAAACAACGATACAATCTTCGATTTCGACAAACAGGGGATTGAAATGTACGTTGATGGGGACTGGGTTCGTGCTAAAGGAACTACCCTTGGTGCTGACAATGGCCTTGGTGTTGCAACCATCATGGCAATTCTGGAAAGTAAAGACATTGCTCATCCTGCTATAGAAGCATTGTTTACTATTGACGAGGAAACGGGTATGACCGGCGCCCTTGGATTAAAAGGTGGAATACTTAAAGGAGATATTTTATTAAATCTCGACACAGAAGAAGATACCGAAATTGACATTGGTTGTGCAGGGGGTGTTGACGTTACGGCTACACGAAAATACAAAGAGGAAGAACTTCCGAAAGAAAGTACCGCATACCAGATCAGCGTGAAGGGATTAAATGGAGGGCACTCAGGGATGGACATTCATAAGGGTCTGGGAAATGCGAACAAGATCATGAATCGACTTTTATCCTTTTCACAGGAAAAAAACCAGTTACGTGTTTCCGAAATTGATGGAGGCAGTTTACGTAACGCCATTCCGAGGGAAAGTAATGCCATCGTTTGCGTTCCTCAAGGCAACGAATCCATTTTTGTGGCAGATGTAGAAAAATATGCCACAGAAATAAAAGCAGAGTTTAAGACAATGGAACCAAATCTCACTATCAGTATTGAGAAAACCGCAAATCCTTCAAAAGTAATGGATCTAACAGCGCAGAAAGAAATGCTTAATGCTATCTATGCTGCTCATAATGGAGTTTACAGAATGAGTGCCGACATCAAGGATCTGGTTGAAACATCCAATAATGTCGCCCGGGTTATTGTAAAAAATGGAGAGATAACGGTTGCTTGCCTGACACGATCCTCAGTGGAAACCTCGAAATTTGATCTTGCCCAGGCATTAAAATCAGCCTTCACGCTAGCTGGTTGCGAAGTAACATTCACCGGTTCCTATCCCGGGTGGACCCCGAATGTAAATTCACCCATTTTAAAAGTGCTTATTGACACTTACGAAAAACAGAACGGTAAAAAGCCAGACGTTGTGGCCTGTCACGCGGGCCTGGAATGTGGAATCCTCGGAAGCAATTATCCGGGCATGGATATGGTATCCTTTGGTCCCACCATCAAAGGTGCTCACTCTCCGGATGAGCGTGCTTCGATCGCTTCATCGCAGAAATACTGGAAATTCGTATTAGAGATCCTTAAAAACATTCCAAAAAAATAACCTAAGACGGATTTATTTTACTCAGAATTTTCCTGTCTATATAAAAGGTCCCAAAAGGAATAATACAAGCCAGCAAAACCTTCCATGTAAGCGTACTAAATTTCCAGTTTTGTTCAACACCCACACTTAGGGTATTGACAATAAATAGCAAGAACAACAGTCCGTGCACAGGCCCGATAATTTTAACAAGTGATGGGTCGTTTCCCACATGTTTAAGAGGTACCGCCACTCCAACAAGAATTAGAAGGCTGATTCCTTCCAGAATGGCAAGAATTCGTAGACGCCCCAATTTTGTATTGATCAGATTATTCATATTAAAAGGGTTTAATATACGGACGACTCGCTAATGGCGAAAAAGGCCAGGGAATTGCAAGAAAAATAATAATAAGTGCGACGAGGAACCAGGAAAACATGGTTTTGAATTTTTCAACGTCGGTCTTGCGCCTTTTTGCCAGTGCAGATCCAATGGTTACCAAAATAATTGCCAACAGCATTAAGGAAATATGTAATAGACCAAAAAATAACATTTCCATCTGTTGAACAGAAGTGCTAAAGCTTGAATAGAAATTGCTAATGATTGGGCTCTTAAAGTACACGACAAAACCAATAATGAGTTGAATATGAGCAATCGTGGCAGTATTGTGCCGAAGCAGATTATCAAGCCTTCCAAAAGAACCACCTTTCTTAAAACCAGTGTATGCCCTATAAACAGAATACAAAAGAGCTGCCAGTAGCAGCCAACGCACCAGGGAATGTAAAGCGAGAAGAAACGACATACATGATTTTTGGACAAATATAATAAAAAACATACTGTATGGTATGTTTTGAAAAATTATTTTAGTCCCTCTAAGTATTTTTTAAGACCTGTCAGATGCGTTTTGTAACATGATTTGTCTTTATATAATTTTCCAATATTTCTTATACCAGCGTATCCGGTGATGATAAACTGTGCGACTACTTCAGGATCTACGTCTTTCCGAAGATTTTTGTTTTTAATTCCTCTTTCCATACATCCGACGAGTGCATTTCGTGCCATCTCAATATTTTTAAAAAGAGCTTTGTTAAATCCGCCGTTTATTGCGCCCATTTCCTGTATGAGATTGTGGACCGGGCAGCCACATTCTATCCTGAAAGAGTCATTTTCCAGCAAAATGTTGTGCATTAACCGGTATATATCTTTTACTGGATCTTTTGCTTCAATCAAAGGCTCAACAAACAACCTGTAAGTATTCGGAGCCATAAAGTCATTAATTAAAGCAAGACCCATCTGTTCCTTATTCTTAAAATTGTAAAAGAAGGCCCCCTTGGTTACTCTGGTCTTGGCAATAATATCATCAATACTTGTAGCCTGGTAACCTTTTTCATAAATCAGCTCGAAAGCCTTTTCAAGGATGATAAATTTTGTTGCAGAAGCATTACCCATTACATACTATTTGGTATGTAAAGATAG